>CAZSOG010000161.1:0-8183 GCA_964607555.1 uncultured Pirellulaceae bacterium
ACAATACACTGCAATCGGCTAAACAGTTACCGAATATGGAATTCTGATGGCTGAAGGGAAACACTCGCACCACGATGTCCCTCCTCTTGAGCTACAATAGCAAGTTTTCAACACCCCAACCCCGAGAACGGTTGCTACGGACGCTACTTGATCCCCAGTCGCTTACGTTTTTCCTTAATCGCTTCAACACCCTGCTGATAGCGTTTCAGGCCACCGCGATACGACTCGACCGGGTCGGGCATGGGCACACGCAGTTGTTTGCGCTGCCGCATCAGGTCGGTGGTCAATCGCGTCTGGACGCGCGCGTAGGCGGGATCGTCGTAAACGCTCTTCAATTCCTTCGGGTCACGTGCCAGATCGTACAGTTCCCACTGATCGACATCAGGTTCGTAGAAGCGGATCAACTTATAGCGGCCGTCGGCAACACCGTCGTGGCGTCGGACGCTGTGCGCGCCTGGGAACTCGTAGTAGTGATAGTAGAACGAGTCACGCCAGTCGGTTGGTGTTGCACCCTTCAGCAGCGGCACGAAGCTGCGGCCTTGCATGTCGGCGGGCGTTTTGACACCAGCCACGTCCAGAATTGTCTCGGCGAAGTCGAGGTTCGACACGATATTCTTGTTGGTGCTGCCTGGCTTCACAACGCCCGGCCAGCGCACCATCAATGGTGTGCGCAGCGATTCTTCGTAGATCCAGCGTTTGTCGAACCAGCCGTGTTCGCCCAGATAAAAACCCTGGTCGGACGTGTAGACGACCACCGTGTTTTTCGCCAAGCCGGTCTGGTCGAGGTAATTCAATACGCGGCCGACGTTTTCGTCGACCGAAGCGATGCAGCGGAGGTAGTCCTTCATATAACGCTGGTATTTCCAGCGCACGAGGTCCTTGCCGGTGAGATGTGCTTTGCGGAACGCATCGTTCTTCGGACCGTAGGCGGCCTCCCACGTCGCTTTCTGTTCGGGCGTCAGATTTCGGGGCGTCACCAGTTTCACGTCCGTGTCGGTCATGGTGTGATCAATAGTCATATCCTGCGTCTTGGCGGGGGCGCCACGTCCGGTGTAGTCGTCAAACAGCGTATCCGGTTCGGGGATGGTCACGTCATCGTACAAGTGCAGGTACTTGGGGCCGGGCTGCCAGTTTCGATGTGGCGCCTTGTGCTGAAACATCAGCATGAACGGCTTGTTGGGATCGCGGCCTTTCTTGAGCCAATCGAGCGCGAGGTCCGTGATGATATCGGTCGTATAGCCGACATGTTTAATTCTCTCTTGGGTACCGCTGCCGTGCGGATCACGCAACATCGGTGGGTTGTAATACGGGCCTTGGCCGATGAGCACTTCGGAGTAATTGTAGCCTTGTGGCGCCATGTGATGGCCGAGATGCCACTTGCCGATCACGGCGGTCTGATAGCCGGCCTGCTGAAGCAACTTTGGAAACGTCTGTTGCGTGCCGTCGAACTTGTCGCCGTTGCAATAGAAACCATTCAGGTGGCTGTATTTGCCGGTCTGAATGACGGCTCGTGACGGCCCGCAGATCGAGTTTGTGACATAGCAGTTATCGAAGCGCATGCCCTCGCGCGCGATCCGATCGATGTTGGGCGTTTGGTTCAATTTCAGATGGTAGGCACTCACGGATTGATAGGCACTGATCGCCTGATAGGCATGGTCATCGCAGAAGATGAACAGGATGTTGGGCCGCTGCCTGGGCGTCGCCGCCACACCCGTCCGGGCCATGACCAGGCCGGCAAGGAGGCCAAGCAGCAGCACCGCCACGAGATGGTCGTGGTGGGAAGTAACGTAGGTTCCGGTTCGGTGCACAGCGTGTCGTGATTTCGAAATCGCGGCGCGCCCTGGCAGGTAAAGGCCGGCGGCCGCCGCGGCGCCTGACTGCAAGAACAGACGACGGGTCGTTCGGTGCGACATGGTGCGAATCTCCCAGTAGGTTGCCTCGAAGGTCCTGGATGAATAAGAGTATACCAGCTCGACCGGTCGCGTGGGCGCGTTTCGCGGCATTCCCGTTGTGCGTTTGGAAAAACATGCGCGCAGCGTGACAGCCTAAGAACCCGATGAGGTTCCACCGCCAACCAACTGGCGCGTGACAGGACGGTCACGTTTCGGAGAAACGCTCTACCTGTGCCGCCCAAAGAGCGATCGGCGGCGCCGCCCGATAGCCAGGTGGGCGGCACACGTAGGTCGGTTTTCCAAACCGACCGCGCGCAACCCCACTCGCATGCCCCTCTGCACTTCCCCCACGCCCCCTGCGTAATTCGCTGCAAGAACTTGACTCAAGATCATCAACTTTCGGCCCATAAGACCTCTAATGCGGCCTTCGGCCGCAAGGCTGGAGGCTGGAGGCTGGAGGCTGGAAACTGGAAACTGTAGGGTCTGCGGCGTAAGGTCTCGGGAAAAACATGCGATCGCGGTGCGCACATATTACCACCTAAGAATCTAACGAGGTTTCACCTCTAACCAACTGACGCACGGCGGCGCGGTGGAGACTTCCGATCACTCCCGTGCGTTCGGTCTTGTCCCGCCCCTACCGAGCTTGACTCGGTAGAGCGATGATTCTGCACTAGACGCGTCCCTCGCCCGATGTTAAGTCCCGTAGGGACGGCTGAACCTTGTCCCAAAAACTTGACTCAAGTGCAACAGATTTCGGCCGATAAGGTCTCCGACGAGACTTCACTTCCAACCAACTATCGCATGACCAATTGTACTCGCGTTCTCTCCTCTCTCCTCTCTCCTCTCTCACCTCTCCTCTCTCACCTCTCACCTCTCACCTTTTTTTCCTTTCCCGATCCGATCCAGTAGTGGCTGCACATATTTGGGCGAGTAGCGCAGGCAACGATAAACACTGCGTAACCCGCCTGGCTCACGGTAGGGATGCACGAAGTCCCACACGACTTCCCGCGCCGGTGTGACTTCGAACAGATGTGCCTTGCCGCCCTCGCAGATAAGCGTGTTGCCGTTGGGCAACCGCTGGGCGCTGGAAATATACCGGCTGAGGAACGACGCCTTGGGCGTCCCGGTGTACTGCCAGACAATTGCTTTCGTGAGCGGATCGACCTCGACCACGCGTGAGTATCCGCGCAAGGTACCATTGTCGAAGATCAGCAGGTGGCCGTTGGCCAGCATGTGCGCCTTGTGTTGGCCGTCCAGCTCGCCCGGTCCCCAAGCCCAGACGATTCTGCCGGTCTCCCGATCGATGACGCCAATTACGTCGAGGCTGCGATAGGAGAAGATGATATTGCCCGGGCGAAAAATGGGTGTTGAGCCGGCGGCCTTTTCTTTCTCAAATGTTGCATTGGGCGGGATAATCTGACACGTGTTATTGTGTGCCCAATCGAACGAGAACTGGCCGTGGATGCGTTCCTGGATGAACTGCCAACTCCCGGGGGAGAGAAGTTGGTGCAGTTCGTCCATATGTTGCTCGCCACACCATTGCCACACCAGTTTCTTGTCCCGCGTGACCTCGAGCATGTAGGGGCACCGTTTCAGTTCCGGGCCGAGCTCGGGGCACATGATATCGCGGATCGTATGCAGCAGCAGATGGTGGTCATCGAGCACCTGATAATCATGGTCGATACGGCAGTGGTACGACCAGACCACGTTGCTGTCCGTGTCCAGTTCGCGCACACCCGCCTTAAAGATATCCGAACGATCCCGTGTCGGATACAGCAGGTTGCCGTTGGGGAGCAGGCGGCAAAAAGACTGCAGTGCCGTTTTCACTTTCCACGTCTGAACGACCTTACCTGCCATGTCAACCAGATAGATTTCACCGGCCCCGTCCGCGGTTTTCGATACATCTTCGTAGGATTCCGCGAATAGCGTATAGCCGTGGTAGCACTTGTCAGGCTTGTAGACGGTCAGTCCGACGGGCCGCTTTACGCGCGGGGCGCGTTTCGGTTGGATGGCAAAGGAAGTTTGCGGAAGCCCCACGGGCCCCGTCACCAGTCCGAGGATCAGCAGCATCCCAATTCGATGTCGTGTCATGTCGGTCTCCCCAGTACGCAAGAGAAGCGAATCTCACGGACGTCCACACGGGACTTCCCGTACGTATTGTAACCGAAATCGGCGACACGAATTGAACGACGCAAAGAACCGGAACGTACCTACTTGTTCTTCTTCTCTCTGCGCAGTTTCCGTTTTTCCTTTGGCGTCTTCTGGGCCTTTTTCTGCTGCTCCCTCTTACCTTTGTCTTTGCTTCCCTTGTCACCCATATCGGTTTCTCCGCGGTTAAGGTGAATTCTCCATCCGCTCCGTCAGATCAGTTTGACGTTTTCGGCTCTTGGCCCTTTGGGTCCACGTCCTTCGGTGTAGGAGACACGTTGGCCTTCCTGGAGTTCCTCGTAGCTCACGCCTTCGAGGTTTGACGAGTGAAAAAACATGTCTTTGTCGCTTCCCGTGTCGATGAACCCGAAGCCCTTGTCCGTAAGTCGCTTGATAGTACCTTCCGCCATTTGTTCAATTCCTCTAAGAGAGTGTCCTGCGGACTTGCCCGAAAACACGGTGTTCAAGCGGATCCAGTCCGAGCGCGACATTCTATCCGCTAAATCGGTTGACAGCAACTGCCGGCAGCCGAGGACGCGTATGAATTGCTGCAATTGTTACGCGAATCGGACATTGCGAGGCGGAACGGGAGCCCGGATCCCATCTCGGATTATTCATGAAGATTCGTCACGAGGAGCCGTAAGCCCGGGGCAGATGCAAGAAAAAGGGCTAGTCGGCCACGCGCCGCGCGGGGCGATTGACGGGGTGCTCCGCGGGCGCGCTGGTTTCTGGAGTTCGCCTTGATCGCGGCTTTTTGTTGCCGACCGTTCTGCGCGCGTGATCCGGGTTTTGAGATTACCGGGGCGATCCGACCCCCAGAACGCGCGCTTTGTGCGTCAAGAAACAGATGTAGCTGCCGCGCCGGGCGCGGCAGCTACATCACCAGTCCAGCCTTGTCCTGTCATTGTAACTGTTCACGACCCGGAAAGCTGAAAACCGCAGATCAACGCAGATCAACGCAGATAGGGCAATCCGTAGTGTAATTCGCGAACTCGAATACGCGATCGTGATTACATCCGATACGAAGAAGGAAAACAAGTCTCTTCCGCGATTATCAGCGCTTATCCGCGTTCATCCGCGGTTAAATTCTTACGAACCGTGAACGGTTACCTGTCATTAAGCCAGGGCCAATTCCAAATCCCGCTGTGGGTCCTTGCCGGTCAGACGCAAGTCGAACCTGTCTTGCAAGACCTTGAATACGTTGGGCGTGACGAATCCGGGCGGATTCGGGCCGATCGTGACCCCTTTCACGCCGAGTGCCAATAATGTCAACAAAACGGCAACCGCTTTCTGCTCGAACCAAGATACCACCAGCGTCAAAGGCAGATCATTGACCGAGCAATCAAATACTTCGGACAGCGCGATGGCGACTTTGATGGCCGAGTACGCGTTGTTGCACTGCCCCATGTCCAGCAGTCGCGGCAGGCCGAGCAGTTCGCCGTAGTCGTGGTCCCATATCCGGTACTTGCCACAGCCGAGCGTCAGGATGAACGAGTCAGCGGGCGTCGCCTCGGCGTACTGACTGAAGTAATTGCGCCCCGGCTCGGCACCGTCACAGCCACCAATTACGAAGAAGTGGCTGATCTTGCCGTCTTTGATCGCCTGCACGATCGTGTCTGCCAAGCCGAGCACGACGTCATGATGGAACCCCGTTGTCGACTGTTTAATCTCGGATGCCTGTACGGGCGGGCACTGTTTCGCCTTGGCAATCACGGCGGAGAAATCGTCGGCGCGGATCTGCTGACCCTTTGGCACGGCTGTGCAACGCGTCGTGAATAGCCGGTCGGCGTACTCTTCGGGCGGGATCAGCACACAGTTGGTCGTCGCGACGGTCGGACCCGGGAACGCGGCGAATTCAACTTTCTGTTTCTGCCACGCGCTGCCATAATGGCCCTCGAGGTTGGGGTGCTCACGCAGCTTCGGATACATGTGTGCCGGCAGCATTTCACCGTGTGTGTAGACCTTCAAGTCGGTCCCTTCACATTGCTTCAGCAAGTTCCACAAGTCCATCAGGTCATGGCCCGTCATCAGAATTCCCGGCCCGTCGACCGTGCCCTCGCGAATCGTCGCGGGCGATGGCTCGCCGAAGTTGTCAATGTGGCCCTGATCAAGCAATTCCATGACACGCATGTTCTGACGCCCGCACTCGAGGCACATTTCCAATAGGGAATCGACGTCGAAATTGACGTTCGTCATTGTCGCGAACAATGCTTCTTCAATAAACGCACTGACCGTCTCATCCGACTTGCCGAGCCGCCGGGCATGATGTGCATAGGCCGCCATGCCCTTCAGACCGTACAGCAGCATCTCCTGCACGGACTGGACGTCCTCGTCTTTACCACAGACGCCGGGGCTCAAGACGCAGCCGCTGCCATGGGCCGTTTGTTCACATTGATTACAAAACATGCGTGTCCGTCCTTTCTGATAAGCACACACGGGTTTCTTCTTCGCGTCGCACCTGTTCGGCGGCTGCCCAGTGACCGTCTAACTCCCTGGTAGCCACCCTTGGTGACAAGTAGAATAGGGTATTGTTTCAGTCAGTACCTTGATCCAAGTCAAATTTGCGGGGTTTGGACCCGTGTCGCCGGTGATTTGGGGATGCCGAAGGTTGGATTATTCGAATCATGACACGAACCATAGACGATGTTCTGAGCGTCTGTCAGCTTTTCGGCCATGTTGGTGTGGACCGCCGGCGGCGCGTAGCGGAGTTCTCCGTCACGCGAAAATTCCCCAAGGGGCGGATAATCTTTCGGCAGGGCGACGATTGTCCGGGGATTTACATCGTGGACGCCGGTATGGTCCGTATTTTCAAGACGGGTCCGAGTGGCAAAGAGCATGTGCTGCATATGATCAGCCCCGGTAATACGTTTGCCGAGGTCGCGGCGATCGGTAATTTCCCGTGTCCCGCACACGCCGAAGCGATCGCGGCAACCAGCTGTGTGCTGGTCCCGTTGGAACCATTCCAACGCGAGATCCAGACCGATCATCAATTGTGTCTGGAGATGATGACCGGGTTATCGCAATGGGTGCGGCGGCTGATCTCGTTGATGGAAGATCTGGTGCTGCGCGATGCGATCGGACGCACCGCACAATTCCTGCTCGAAGCGGAAACGGATGCGGGTGGTGCCGTGCGACTCCCCAGCCTGAAACGCTATGTGGCAAGTCACCTGAATCTGACCAGCGAAACGTTTTCGCGGACCTTAAGCCGTCTGATCGAGGCCGGGTTGGTGGTCGAGCTGGAAGGAAACCGCGTCGAGTTGACGGACCGCGCGAAATTACGCGACGTGAGCAACGGACAGTTTGGGGCGGTGTGACGGTCGCCTGGGAAACTTGCCGGGACATGCGCAAGTGGGTGAACGAAGGTTGGTCGTTGCGCTATATTTTCAACTACGCGTTGGCGCTGCACGGTTCGTACATCAATAATAAATCGGCACCACTTCCCGAAGGCCCGAATGTGAGACCCGAACTCGAACGGTTCCTGCGCCGACTGGGATACCGGTTGGTGCTTTGCGAACTGCGGCATGAGCAGACGGGCCGCGCCGGCAAACCGTTTGCGCTAGAAATGAAGTGGCAGAACACCGGCTCCGCGCCGTGCTATCGACCATACCGGTTGGTGTATCGACTTACCGACCAGCAGGGGCGGGCCCGCATTCTAATCGGAAAGGTGACGGTCAATCACTGGATGCCCGGATCCGTGGATGTCTTCACGGACGATTTTCTACGCGAACCGCCGGATCTCCCACCGGGGCGCATTAACGATGAAACCGATACCATCGTGTTACCGAACGATTTGCGACCGGGGCACTGCCAACTGGCGATTGGCGTTGTCGCTCAGGGAAGTGAACAGCCCATTGTCCAACTGGGAATCGAGGGGCGCGACCAGGAGGGCTGGTATCCGGTGAGTGACTTGCAGATCGAGAAATAAGCGGTCGTGATGCGAGGCAAGGAAATGGTTGGTGGGATTAGATTCTTAGGCTGCAGGATGCGCGCACCGTGCGCGCATGTTTCATAGCGAACAACGGGAGCGCTGCGCGTGCGAGGGCGTACTCCGTTGTGGGGTGCTGGCCTCGCGCGTTAGGAGTTCGTGGGCGGCGGGAGCGGCAGCGCGCGAAACAGACGCTCCACGCAGGCAAGCTGCGTGGG
>CAZSOG010000162.1:0-8177 GCA_964607555.1 uncultured Pirellulaceae bacterium
GATTGGGACGGCTTTCCATCCTTTTTCTTGGCCCCACCGGACGATTTGCCCGGCTGCTGGTCCGGCTGCTTGCTCGGACTCTTCGCGTCGGACGGTTTCTTATCCTTCGTGTTTTCCTTGGCTGCGGGCTTTTTCTGGCCGGGCTTCTTTTCGGCGCCCTTCGTATCGCCCGCCTTGCCGGACGGTGACTTTGTCGGCTTATCACCTTGCGTCTGCGCGCCGGCCGGTTTTTCCGATGACTTTCCGCCGTCTTGCTTTTCGTTCGGTGCCGGTTTCTTCTGCGCGTCGGGCTTGGCGGAATCCTGTTCGATTTTCTTGGCCAGGTTACCGGTACGGTCCGCGACCTTCTGTTGGCTATCGGCCAGTCGCTGCATGTCACCGCCCCCTTCCGTCTGCCCGCGGACCGACCGCTGCAACCGCTGGAGACGTTGCAGTTCCTTGATATACTCCTTGATCCGTTGTGCTTCCGTTTTCAGGCGATGGGAACGGTTTTCCGTTTGCAGAAGTTTCAGTAACGCTTCCAAGTCCTTTTCCGCCGTCTGCTGACCGTCGACGGCCCGCTTCAGCTGTCCCGCGCCGAGCAACTTGACGATCGCCGCGAGTTGGCTGTAGGTCAGCCGGTCCTTGGACTGCTTGTAGGCCTGCTTCAACAGCGCCGCGCGGCGTGGATGCGACGTCGCTTCGAAGTCCGCCATCTTGAACAACAGTTCCTCCATGCGCCGATACTTGTCCGCCAAACGCGCCTGCTGGTTGGCCAATTGCTTGGTCGGTTCCACTGCGGCACCATCTTTGCCGTTCGCGTCCCGCGCGTTATCTTGAGGTGCCTGTGCGCCGGCAACGCCGATCGTCAGCGCGACCAACAATGCCGCGCGGACCAGCTGATTCCCGGCGTGGCGGTACCATCCGCACCATCCGAATGCGGCCGACCATGCCCCGGCTGACAAGGCGACTCGGCCGTCCGGTCGTCGCCCCGGGTTGATTTGGTTCGAGGGGTTCATTGCACGACTCCTTCTGGCTACTTGAGTAGATCGCGAACCTGTTTCTTCCGTTCTTCTTTGGTTTTGTCCGCGATCTGTTTTTGCTCTTCCAGGATCGAACGGACGATATTGATCAACTCGTTGTAGGTCTCGAGCTCAAGCATTTTCTGCAGGATTTTATCGAGTTCGACCAGGATGTCATCGGTCTGCCGGACGGCCGCGTCCGCCGCCTGATCGCCGTCTTGAACGTTGTCCAGTTTTGCCTGGAGCTCCTTGAGCAGTCGGTCGAGTTCCGGAAACATGTTCTCGCCCACCAACCGCAAGGGGTCGGCAATCTGGTCCTTCAGGCGAATCTTTCGATCCTCGGTATCGACCCGGTTGTTGATCAGCTCGCGCCGAATGTCATCGAACGAAGCGGCGACCCCGAGTATTTCTTGCGCCGATTTCTGACTCTGCATCAAGGCGCGCTGCGCGTACAACAAGCGCAGTGACCGGGCCCGTTCCGCGGGCGTCTTTTTTGACTGATCGTCCGTGTCTGCCTTGGAATCCGCCGGAAGGGTACCGTCGGCGGCGTCCGCCGTGGGCGTATCACCCGGGTCCACCGCCAGCGGATTCGTGCCGCGCCGGCGGATTCGGTCCAACGCGTCATGCAACTGGCCGACTTCGTCAATAATCTGTTCGAATCGCCGCCGCAGACCGAGCTCGCGCCGTTCCAGGATCGCCAGGAGTTCGTCAGGGGTGACAACATCAAGTTGATATTGGTCGCCGCTACC
Source organism: uncultured Pirellulaceae bacterium (assembly GCA_964607555.1). Lineage (GTDB taxonomy): Bacteria > Planctomycetota > Planctomycetia > Pirellulales > Pirellulaceae > JAJSAJ01. The sequence continues at coordinate 1,751 of CAZSOG010000162.1, forward strand.
AATGTTCGGCGTGCCTTCCAAATCACATTTGTCGGCCGCTTTGATTACCAGGCTCATCTTGTCCTTGGGCTCGATCGTGAGTCCATTTTCCGTGTCGCCACGCAGTTCACGAAAGTCAAGCCGCGCGTCGACCTGTCCCGTTTTCCTTACCGGGAAAGGAAACTTGCGCGGTGCGTGGTCGTTCAACGTCACCTCAAACCACGTATCGTCCACGTCGTAGTCGTCCTCCACCTTGCCCGTGATCGGCACGATCACGTTCGCCGTCACTGCCCTTCCAATTCCGTCCAACACGACATCCACGGTCGGCGCTTGATCCTCCACGCCAAAGATGGAAATTGTACAGGGTGGATCGTTGGCCACACCATCCGTATCGTATAGAGTCCACTCGAGACTTAACAGACCGTCCAGTTTGGGGATCACATACTCGACCTCGCGCGGCGCGTCCTTCGCACCGGCGACCGCGATCGTCGTGACCTGGTCGGTCCGCGTGTCATGCACTTCGGCGCGCACCAGATCCTTGTTCGCATGCGCGCGGATGACAATCCGCGTCCCATTCGGCAATTGCGTGCCGCTGGCAAACGGAATGGTCCGCGGCAGCCACAGTGACAACTCCTGATTTACCATGTATTGGGGAAATGTGCAATCAAGTTGCGTATCGACGATGGCCGGACTGGCAACCACCTTGAGGTGATAATCGCGCACACGATGGTCTCGTCCCCGGACATCAAACGTGATGCTCGACAGGATTCCGCGAAACGGCTTACCGTCAAACGCATAAGCCTGCATATCGTCGCGTATCCGCCCGCGTTTCTGCATGGTGACGTGTCCGGATTGGTCATCATCCGTCCGGTAATACAACGTGCAATACTCGGGTACCACCTTGGACGCGTCCGCTTGCACGCGCACTATCACGCTGCTCCCCTTGGCCACTTTGATCACGCGATTTTCCGGAAACGGCACGAGCGGGCCGAGGATGATGGAGCCATCGGCCGGATTGGTCCGCTGGACCTGGATGCCAAGCACGGCGACGTGCGAACTGCGCGGCCATGGCTGGTCCTTCAACAAATAAAGCCGATTGAACCAGATCTCGACCGCCGGCGCATTGACCGCGTACAGCACGCCGATCGGGACCAGCAAGCCGATCGCCAAGACCGCCTTGAACGCAAGCGGCCCAAGTCGAAAAATCTCGCCTACCCGCACGCCGTGCGTCATGGACTCCGCCCGTACCGCCGTCGTTGATAACATTTCGGAATTGAAACCGGCCGCATGGTCCGGGTGTTCGGCCAATTCCACCGCCGTCACCAGCCCGTCATGAAACGTGCGGAAACGCCGCTCGAGCAACACGGCCATGCTGCGGTCGGGAAGCCGAGCGAATGTACGGCGAAGAACCCAGCGATAGATGACATACGCCAGAATCAGGCCGATGATCACCAGCAGAACCGCGCGTGCCGCGCGCGGCATCTCACTCGCCCCCACCAATACCGGCAAATAGTCGATTGCCAGACCAACCCAAAATGTGAACGCCAGCCAAAACAGCGCCAGTAACACTCCCTCCAAACAGACGTACAGCCGTATCCTGCGCCGCAGTTGCCCCAGCAACGCCCGGATCTGACCGCCCAACGGAGGAACTTCAGTTTGCATAGCCATCGATCCCTTCTCTTTACGCCAAACGGCTCAAACGCCGGATCAGCCATTCCAAGCAGAGCGTTCCGCAAATCAGGCCGATCAGCCAGCCCATCAAGTTCTCTTCAAACGCCGTGTCGATCGACTCGGGCAAGAAGACAATCTGATCATTGGCTGGGATCGTATTGGCGAGTGTCGCGCGGGTACTGCCGGCGCGCCGCATCGCGGCGTTGAAGCCGATAAAGTACGCACCGCCGGTGGATTCGGTCAGTTGTTTCAGCAGCGGGTCATCCCGTTGCGGATGTTCCATTTCGAGGGCCGGCACACGCACCCGCACTTCGGTCGTCAACAGCTCTTCCGCCGTGCTTTCAGGTGGCGTCAATTCGACACGGTAGTCGCCTTCCTGGGTGGCGCTGAATTGTGCTTCGTACATCCCATCCCGTGAAGCGTCCTTGACCTTGCGCAGCGGGAACGGCTGGCGAGTGCCATCCGGGTGCACGAGGATGGCAGCCACCCTGGGGACCGTCAGCGGTTGATGCTGGGCGTCATTCAGCACGGCGCGCACGGTGACTCGATCGCCAAGCAGGCAACGGTCCTTGTCCACCAGCAGCACACCGCGACTCGAATCACGGAGCAATCGTCCCTGCGACACCCAGCGGATAAGCTTGGTATAATACGTTTCAAAATAGCGTTCTTCGACCGCGCGCAGCCGCCACATTTCGCCACTTGCCTGGAAAAAAACGCGCCCGGCGCCATAGAAATGCCCTGCCATGTAAATCGGCAGCTCGTTGTCGATCGACGTGTCGGGGTTGGAGAACCGTGCGTAGACGCGGGCACCCGGTTTAGGGTCCTTCACGGCGTAATAGCCGTAGACACCTTCGAACGACTGCCAAGCGGCCTCGCTGTCCAACGCGTCGTCTTCGAGCCATAAGAACTCGGCCGCCAGCCCATCACGCGTGAAATCGAGCGGCCAGGGCGAGTCACCACCAAAGCGGCCCAGACTCATTGAAGGAGATCCCTGGCTGTAGAAGACGACTGGATACAGGGCTTTCACGGTATCCAGACGCGGATCGCGGCCACGACGCACGCTCGTCCACTCGGGCGTGTAGACCGGCCCGGCCACGACGATAAGTCCCCCCGCTTGTTCGGCGACCCAGCGGTCCAGCAATTCGATCTGGCCGTCGTCCAGCTGAGTCCAATCCGGATCGAATGCCACGATACAGTCGTATTGGAACAGCTCATCGGCCAATTGGGGGAATTCGAACAGTACGTCGTCCGCCTCTTGAGAGATACCAGGTTGGCCGATCTGCAACCAGACATCGACCGTCACATCCTTATCGCGGTACAGTAAATTGCGCAGAAATCGGTATTCGCGTGTCGGCCCACCCGCGATCACCAAGACGCGTGTTTTTCGCTCGACCACCTGCACGCGCGCCGACCGGGTGTTGTCACGTGGTTCGACATCCTGGGACGGGGCGGCCACGCTCAATCGGTACTGTCGCGTTCCCGGCGCCAGCGGCGCGACGTCGAAATGGAGCGTCAGCACCTGGCCATCGGCCGGCAAACGAACCGATCGTTCCTCTTCGAACATCGCGTTGGCCGTGCCGCCGTCCTGACCGGACGCGCTGTCGACCGGGCTGGAACTGAGTTGTACGGTCGTGATCCGTCCCTCCATGCCAAAGGCCTGGAGGTAACCGGTCAGCGTAAAGCTATCGCCCGGATAGACGCGTTTCGGCGCCTCGAGATCCACGACGCGTACGTTCACCGGTCGTCGGTCGCTGCCCAAACCGATGGCGTAGATGGGGATGCCGGCGGCTTCCGCCGCGGTGGCGGCCGCGGAACAGTCGATGCCCGCATTGTTGCCACCATCAGTCAAGACGATGATCCCCGCGATGGGACCGCCGCGTTCGCGGCGGATCACCGTCCGGAGTGTATCGCCAATCCGCGTTTCGGTTCCCGCCGGCAGAAGTTGCTTCTGCCAGTCGACTGGTTTGCCGTCCGTCCGCTCCGCGCCTTGCTCGTCGGCCGGTCGTGCCGCTTGGCGGCGCGTCAGCTCCGCGCGCACAATCGTCTCAAAGTCCGGCTCCGCAAGTCCGACGAGCGTATGCAGCGGCAGTGCCGGCGATCGCAATTGGGCCGTCGCGAAAACCACCACGCCGGCCAACAGCGTGGCAATGCTGATCAGCAACGTCCACGAGGTCGCCTGTACGCCGCCGCGGCCGATCAACAGGTAGACTAGCAGTGACAGGAACGCGACACCAACCAGCGCGGCGGCCACGGCAACCGTGGTGTGGGCCAGCCGTAACGAAGTCTGTTTTTCTCGAACCGCGCGCTCGATTCCCGTCCCCCCGGAGACGACAACATCCTGACGCTTGTAAAATGCGATTTGCGTCGGCGTGGTCTGCTGATCAAATCGATAGATGGCCACATCGTGCCTTTCCCGCAAGCTCGTGACCAGCTCGCCACGCCGCATCTCGGCAACCACCTGGTCGCCGCGACTCGGACCCAGGCTGCCGGACGCTTTCGCGTCACGCAAACCCATGCTCTGGCTCGTGTCGACCATCAGGATCGCGCGCGAGTGTTTGATCTCGCGGTCCTCCGTCCGTTTCTCCAGATCCAGGAAGAAGAACAGAATCCCCGCAAGTGCCGCGACGCGCAACAAAACCAGCGACCACGCGACACCGCGACGCAACTCGCCGCCGTCCCGCCAGTACATCACGACCACGTAGGTCAAGGCGATGGCGCACACCGCGATCAACACCAGCCAATGCCACCATTCGGACATGGCCTGAAAGCGAGCGAAACGGTAATACGTGCGGCTGGTGTTTTCCGCCAGCAGACACCATGCGGGGGGCATCAACGGTTTGCTCCTTGGGCGACACGCCGTGCGGGATGGAAACTGGCAATGTATGCCATGACTTGCTCGGCGAGCAACAACAGAATCAGCAATGCCATGATCAGCGTGCTTTGATTGAACCCGGACTGTTCGATCGTGCCGGTTTCATATTGGTCGGCGAAACGAACATCGATCGGCAGGGGATCGAGTTCGGAGCGCAAACGGCCCTCATCGACACGGGCCAAATCACCTTCTCGAGGATCGACGTTGACGGCGAATCGTGTCGCTTGAAGCGTGCCGTCCAGCGTACGCATCCAGACTTCGTAGATCCCGGAAAGCAAGGTCTCATCACCACGAATCGCGGTCGTGTACACTTTGGCGTCGGTCGACGGTTTTTCCGCCGGTCGTTCGATCAGCACCGGCATGCTCGGGTCGCCACTCGGTGCGAAGATCCGGACGTTTTGCTGGTACCGAGTACTGTCCAGTTGCAGTGGAATCGCATGCCCGACCGAGCGTTCTTCGTTCGCGCGGCGCGGCGCGCCCAGATAGGCTTGGAGACGCAGCGCGACCAGGACGCACGGTCCCAACGCCATATCATTCCAATAGGGCGCGTAGGTGGTGGTGAACGCGATCACGCGGCCGTGCCCGTGCGTTTTCTCGACCGCCAGCGGCAGCCCGTTTCGCAGCTTGGCCAGAATCCGCACGCCACTGTCCCGGCCTGGGACCCACTGTCGCGGTGTCCGCAAGAATCGCTCGATATGGATGGTTCGCACGATCGGGTTCTGTCCCTGAACCAGCTCGCGAAACACCGGGTGGCGTGGCGCGATCACATCCACATCCGGCGCGTCATTCAACGCATCGACGACCAGCAAATCGTCGCGGTCCAACGGCATGGGCAACAATCCGTGTCCGTCGCGATACAGCTGCTGGTTGTAGAACTGCAAGTTGACCTGGGGACCAACGAAGATGGCGAGCCCGCCGCCCTCGTTGACGTACGCTTCGAGGTTGGCGCGCACACGGTCATCGAAACGCTCGACGTCAAATAGATAAATCGCGCTGTAACGGCGCAGCGATCCGGCCGCCATGTCGCGCAGCCCGGCCGGATCAACGACCGTTGGTCGAATGCCTGTTCGCACGCGTTGGCTCGGTTCAAAAATCGATTGTAAATAGAAGGCGTTGCGCTGGTTGGGATCGCCATCCACCACCAGCACGGACTCGCTTTCCGGAAGGTCAATCACACACCAGCGCCAATTGTCGGGCGCGACCGGGTCCTCTGGCAATTGCGCCTCGACCACGTGGCGGCCGGGTTTCGGAAAATAGACCTGCACGCGTTTCGTGATCGTCTGCCCGGGCTCAATTCGCTTGATTTGCACGACCGGCAGCTCGTCGACCACGCCGCGTGGTTGCTTGATGCCGCCCTCGGCAAGCTCATTCGAATCATGGAAGACCGTGCGCACTTTCAGCTGTACATTGTCCTCCGGATCCGGCCCAAAGTTCTTCACGGCCACGTCGATGAACAGCGGCACCCCGGCGGCGCGCGTTTCCGATGATGGCTTGAGCGCCGTCAGCGCCAGGTTGGTCCGCTGGCGGCGCACGCAATCAATCAAGTGGATTGCCGCGTGCGATTTTTCCAAGTCGGCCAACTGCCGCCGAATCTCGCGTGGCTGCTTCCACTGATTCGCGCGAAAATCGGATACGAGGTACAACACACGGTTCTCGTCCGTCTGTTGTTGCATCATGCGACGGACAAGCTTGATGGCCGGTTCCGGCCCGACGGCAAGTTGCGTCGGCTCCATCCGACGCAGTTCCTCCTCGAGGCGCAGGCTGAACTTCGAATCGACATCGACCGCGTTCAAGTCGGCCACGCGCGGCGCGGCGCCCGCGTCCGCGGCGCGCCCCACAACGGTCAGTGCCTTGGATAAACGGAGGACGGTGAAACGCTGATGCAGTTCTTGCGATGCGGCTTCC
>CAZSOG010000163.1:0-8176 GCA_964607555.1 uncultured Pirellulaceae bacterium
AACAACCTGAAGTCAGACGGCGGCGTCAGCATTCTTGTCGATCGGAAGTGGATTGTCCGTCCCGTGTCGCTGCCGCGAGGGACGTATGACTGGATGCCGTTGACCGGTGTCTTCTCGCTGCCGGACTCGACGGCCCAGCTTCGGATTCTGAACGAGGATGCCGGCGAAGTCTGGCTCGACGATCTGCGCATCGAACCGATTCGAGATCCCGTCCGCGGCACCGTTGTCGCGCGCACCAGCGGCGATCGTGAGAGTGCGTCGGCTGACGGAGTGCCAAGCACAGGAGAAAGGATGTCCGCTGTTACGATCGGGAGAATTCCGCGGCACGACGGTGGAAACGACCGAGCGAACGACCGTTCCAAGGAAGACGGCTTGGCGCTGTCCGATTTGACGGGGGTCTGGGACGCCGCGTTTCTTTCGATGGAAATGATGGCGGACGGCGAGCCATGCCGTCTTGATCCGGCCAAGGCCCCGTCGTTCCGCTTTCAGATTTCGCGACGGAACGACGGCTATATGTTCCAAGTCCTCGATCGTCCCGGCAAGGAACGCCCAATACGCCCGACCGACGACGGATTCCAGGCGGTCAGTCAGGCCGGAAAGCCAAGCCTGCATCTGGTCCCTCGTGGGGCGACATTGTATGGCTTCATGACGGCTCAGAAACGCTCGGATTGGAGTGTGGAATTCCATGCGAAACGCAGCGAATCACAACGCTAGGCGCTTTGCCAAGACTGACGGCGATCTGGTTCGTCGTCTTCGGTGGGTTTGTCCGGCCGCCACGCGCCGCATCTTGCTTGCCCTCTCGATGACTGTCATCGCGCTGGCATCTTCGTCCAACGCGGCAAACGCCGCAAGCGCCGACGATCTTCAATTCCGCAATACGCTGGATCTTCTGGACGCCGAGATGCAACTCAAGACACTCCAGATTCTGGAGAAGCGAGGGCACTTCATCCCGTCCCGTTTGTGGGAGCACCACCACGATCGCTACACGGAACTTGCGAAGCAACTGCGCAACGCATCCGGTGCCGACCTGAGTGCCTTGGATGAACGGCTGGACGAGGCCCGCAAAGTGCATCAAGCGGAAAACGAAGCTCTCAGGAAGCTTGCTGTCAGCATGGGCCGCCGCATCCTCCAAGACACAAAGGCGAGCGCCGAATTCGTCCACACGCTGCAGGCGAAAATGACGAAGTTCGAGCAGAAGCGATCAATGACGGCCGTCGAAGTCGCACGGTTTATCGAGACGGAATTGGCCAACACCAAAGATAGACGCGACGAATGGGGCCGACGGGCACGAGCGATCTACCGAGGAAGCTTGAAGGACCAGCAGAACTTATTCGACGCGATCGTCCAGCGTGAAAAAGACTTGCTGTTGCTCGAATCATACGTAACCACATTGAAGAACGCGGACCGGTTGATCGAGGCCGTGCAGAAGTCGCCCGCGGACCACGCCAAGGACTGGATGAACGCCCAATTGGAAAAGAAGCTGCTGCAGTACCTGCACGACCGGTACGACAACGTGGACGACGAGAACGTGAAATGGGCCGTCGGCAAAGCCAAGAAACTGGTGAAGTCCGCGTGGTCGACTGCCGGGCAGTGGCGGGAACTCGGCAACGACGCGTCGCTACGGAGCAATCAAACGGCCCTCGCCACAGCGCGGCAATTCGCGGTCCTCTCGGCCATTTACAGCAACACTCTGGGAGTTGTCCGTGACCTGAAGGTGACCAAGGCACTGGGACCGTTGTTCGACGTACTGGATTTCTACGGTCAAACCATCGCGTTGGTGCCGACTGTGGCCCAGAAACTGGGCGCGACGTACGACCGCGCCCATCAAGAATACGTGGCCGTCGCCAATTTGAGTGACTGGAAGATCTTGCCGGTCGATCCCTACGAGATCCGCGAAACAACCCTGATGCGGCAGTTCAACATTCTTATCGCAACCGGCGGCGAACTGACCGAGGGTAACCGCGACGCACGGTATTTCCTGTTGGTCGATCGGCGGGGATATGTCGAATTCAACGATGTCGAATACCAGCGCCTGCTGCAAGCCGTGTCCGCCGAACGCATCGTGAACGCGCGCAGCGAGGCGTCGCGCAGCCTGTGGGATTATGGGCTGAGCTTTTTGTCGGGCGATACCGACAACAACATCTTCTCGTCTTCGGTCGCGTCCTCCTACCTCAAGGACTTGCGACAAACGGCGAGACAAACGCCGTTTACCGATCGCGACCTGGAGAACCTGGCGCGCGGAACATCGGCCGAACTGGACGGCGAACAGGTGACTGCCGCAAGTCTCGCCGACGACCGCGATGTGGTCATTCGCGAGCTGTCCGTCGACGCGTTGGTGCGTGAAGCCATGTCCGAATACCGGCAGGAATACTGCGCGCGGTGGTACGATTTCGAAGATGTGCTGCGGAAGCACGAAATCGCTCTGTCCCGAGATCAAATCGTCCGGTTGTTCAACTTCTACGCACGCAGTTCCAATCGTGGGATGCTCGATGAGCGGCTGCAGAAGATCGCCGACGAGCGGGCCGAGCGGAGGCGCGGTCGGCTGAAAGCGGGCGTTGTGACGATCACCACGCCGGACGGCGACGTTGTCAAGCCCGGCGCCAAAGTCATCTTGGACGTCCTGATCGTTGCCAGCGACTTGGCTCCCGGCGCGCAGGTCACGTCGCAAGTAGTCTGGTCGTTGCCCGAGTGGGCGAGAAATCAGGAAGGCTCGCAGCCCGTCATTGTCCGGAACGGGTTGCTACACGCCCGGCGCGATCTGTCGATTCCCGCCTCTGTCGAACCCGTTCCATTTCAAGTCACCGCCCGGCTGGTCGCGCCCGTCCCACACGAACAAACAGCGCCCTACGACCGGGTGACGGCGGTGCTGCGATTCGACCGCGGACCTCAGTCCCTGCCCGAGCGGTACTTTCGGCTGATCAGGATCACAAATACCAGCTACCTGACGAAAGGCAAATCGCGCGGCGATAACCTGGACGTCTCGACGCAAACGATCTACCTGCCGGTCCTGATCGATTCCAAACGGACCTACGAAACCGTTTTGAAAGAAAAAGAAAAGGCGCTGACCGAGGCGTATGGTTCGAAGACGAAAGGAAACTGGCGAGAAGAGTTGCCGCGTCCGTACGATACGGTCTCGCGGATCATCCTGTTTTCGTGGCAAATTGACAGCGATTCCAGAATTCTGCGGCCGCCGTTCCGTGCCGCTGACATCCCCGCGCCGACACAAAGCGTGAAATCCGGAGGAGGCCCCCAATGGTGACAGGCTCCATACAAAGACGGATGCTGCTGACGGCCGTGTTCCTTGCCTTGGCTGGCGCAGCTTTCGGCGCTGACCGACTGCCGACCGCCGCTCAGTTGCTGCCCGGACCGGACCAATTCCTTCCCGGCTTCAAACGCCCTTGGGAACTTAATGCCGAGAACCCGAGGTACCGCTCCGAAGCGGATTGGATCAAAGCGCATCCGGAATACAATCTGACGGCGGCGGAACGGCACCGGCAATTCGTCACCGAGTTTCGGCAAATGCCCGATGATGTTTGGAAGGCGGTCGCGGCGCGGATCCAAGGTTCGCAAGCACCACGGAGCGACGCCCCCGTGTCCATTGACGCCGTCATCAGTTCGGAACTTTCGAGTATCCTGTTGAACGGCACAATACCTGATCCCACGATGCACATCATGTCGCACGCCTGGCGTGAAGGGACCGCTAATCGGGCGGCGTGCATGCGATTGATGGAGGAGGCCGTCCGCGGATTGGAGGACACCGCTTGCATGAAGTACGTCAAGTTCGCCGCGCCCGCCCGCATCCGAACTCTCGACCACGATCCAAATGGCGTTTGCATCGAAGTCGTGTCTCGCATCTACACACGCCCGTACCTCGAAAAGAACCGCCGCCACATTGACATGGACGCCAACCAACTTTCGTTGGCCGAGCAACAGTCGCAGCAGTCACTGGACGCGATGATGCCGATCCTCATCAACCTCGCAGCCAACAAGGCGGAGAACTCGCTGCTTAACGCGTTGCGGCATGCGGACTTCCCAGGGAATCCCGAGAGGATCCAGGATGCGGTGGATGACCTGAATCGACTGGCGACGGCCCAAATTGGCGTCGCCGAAGCGTACAATCCACCGATCGGAGATGGGGCATGGATAATCGTCCTCTGCGGCCCCGGCGCACTCGAGCGGTCGGACAAGGTCGCCCAGGGAGTCGCCCAAGTTCGCTGCGGCCGGGCTGTCTTCGTCGTCAACGCCGTGGCCAACGGCCCCTATTCCAAGGACCTGCACCGTGATCTGGAACGGCTGCTCGAAATCTTGGCACAGCGCGCGAGGGCCTATCAATTCGACTCGCCATGACGTTCACGCGAACTGCGCTGGGTCAGACCCCAACAGCTCCCCTGGCTATGCCGCTTTGCCGAACGCCCAGTGCAGTTCAGCATCAAGTTGGTCAAGGTCGGGTGATAATGCAATCACGCGTCCATCGCGCCCTATCAGCAAGCTGGCCGGCAACCGCGAAATGCCGTAGCGTTTAACAATCGCCTGGTTCCACCCGATTCGACCAGCTTCATCACAGAAAACGACGGGCCACGGAATACGCCCGTCATTGATCAATTGTTCCATTGTGGACTCATTGTCCAGAGCGATCGTGACCACATCGAAACCTTGGGTATGATAAAGCTCGTAGGCATGCCGTAGAAACGCCAATTCCGTGACCGAGGAGTCACACCAGGCCGCGAAGAAATTAACGAACACGACATGGCCGCGATAGCTGGACCATGCGAGTTCCTCGCCACAAAACAGCACGCCCTGCAGGTCGATTTCGCGACCAATCAATGTCAGGCGGCGAATGCACCTCGCGCAGTGAGACGCCAATCTCTCCGTGTTCGCGGCGTCTCGGCGGGCAAACATGGCGGCCACCGCTTCGTAGAGTCCGATCGCGGTGCCACGATCTCCGTCGATCGCGAGTCTGTCCGCCGTCTCGGCGACAAGCTCCGCGTCACGGTGCGTCATCATCGCGCTCCGTGACAACGCCCTGATGTCCTGAACAAATCTCCTCTTGGCCGCCGGGTTCAGTCTTGGCCATTGGCGCTGACGTAACGCGCGCAGCGGACGACGGGCCAGTGCCGCAATGGAAGGATCGGAGTCTTCTGAGACTGCCTCAAGAAAATCAGCCTCGAAGGCAGCCACCTCGCGGACTTGAAAACGATGCGCCAGCGCAAAACATCTCAACTTGTATTGGATCGCCATCCGCCGCTCGTCCAACGTCGCTTCACCGGCCAATACGCTGTCAGCGGCACGATTGCATGCGTGGACCAATCTCTGCACGTAACTCGGGAGGATCGCCGCTTTCACGCGTGCTGGGCGTCGTCGCAGCAAATGCTCGATGAAACGCAGACGCACCGACGCATTGCCGGCGGGTATATCAAAACACGCCAACTGGCTGGCTGACGCGCGGCGATCCGACGCGCGTGATTCCGTCCGCCAGACGGGCCACAACCAAAGGCAAGCCGTTGCAATTCCGATCACAAGCGTGGCAACAACGCCCATCCATAGAACTCGTGACAAATCGAGTTTCATCCGCGATCCCCTTTTCCCTGGATTCACGCCCCTGCGATCCGCGTGTGCACGCTGACAATGAGACTCAGGCCTGCTTACGTGGTGGTTTGCGGCCGGTACAACTCGGCCTTCTGCCGTTGTCTCGTCGATCACTTCATTTACGTGTGTTCGTCGCGCCACGCGACTTTCTTGGCCATGCCCCGATGGACCTTGCCGACAGACCGACACCGATGGCGACTGCGACAAATCGGGGGACCAGCTGCTGCCGCGTGCCTGAAAGATGGGAAAAACGCTGCGATCGACACCGAAGTTCCACACTTTTGGTTACCACAAGTCCCCGTTTTCTTGCCGCAAATATCATGGGTGACTATCATCAGAGTTTGAGGCCTCTCTTCCCGGCTCATCGACATGTGCGCCCGTACACTAACTGATCCTGTTGTTCACGTGTGTCGATGGCATCCTCGCAACAACGTCCGCCGGCGCTCTCGGACCGGTCCCGACCGTTGTCCGAGGTCCGCGGCCGTGGGAGCAGTTTGAGAGTGTCGTGGCCGTGATGCACGAGCGGTCCGAGCATCCTTGAGATACTTTATCAACTTTGTGGCAACCTATATTGGAGCATCTTCATGACGGTTCCCTCGCGTTTGAACCGATCACGTCAGGCTGCCAAACGGCACGGCGCGCGGCGTCTGCGCGTGGAGCGGCTCGAGCCTCGTATGATGCTGTCCGCCGTGCCCTACGGTGCTCACCAGCAGGACACCGGCGAGTACATGCTCGGCGATGTCGTGGCGACGGTCGTATTGTTCGAATCCAACGGTTCGATCGACCCCAGCACGGAGGACTGGAATCAACTGGTCCGCGACAACAATGGGGACGTCGTATTCGACGAATTCGGGCGGACGATCAGTGTCAGCGGTCCGAATCTAATTGAGGAAGTGAAAGACAAGGTCAAGGAGGGGCTCACGTGGTGGCAGGATACGTTAGCCAACTTCGGTTCCTGGCAAGACACGCCGACGCCGACTCCGGTGCACTCGCTGAACTTCACGTACGACTTCCAATACGCCCACAACCCCATCGACACCGGTTACGAGCCGATCGCGCGGCGATCGAATGACTACGTTTATTGGGCGGAGGATTTTCTCAAAGAGGTCGGCTACGATACGTTCAACTCGCTCGATGTGGATATTCGCGCGTTTAACGATTCGCAACGAGCGAAGTACGACGCGGATTGGGCATACACGATTTTTGTCGTCAATGACCACAACGACGCCGACGGACGTTTTGCTTCCGGCGGTAGTTTTCAGCGCGCCTTTGCGTTTGCCGGCGGTCGTTTCCTGGTAGCCCCCTCACGACGTCCATCCAGTACGTTCGCACATGAGACGGGACATATGTTCTGGGCGCGCGATGAATACGCCGGTGGCGGATCGTACACCGACCGGCGTGGATACTACGACACCCAAAACTGGAACGCCGCGGACAATCCAACTCCCGGCTTCGTACAGCAGGACAGCCTGATGGCCTCCGGTACGCTGTTGGACAACGCGTGGGCCCGCCATGTGAGCTCCGAGTCATCGTTGGCCATGATTGGCTGGCAAGACTCGGACGCCGATGGTGTTTTCGACGTACTCGATGTGCCTTTGACATTGACCGGCAGCGGCTACTACGACCCGGCGCACAACGCGTATCGCTTCGTCGGCCGCTCCACGGTGCAGACGCTCCCGAATCAAAACGCGAGCGGCCTGCAGGACGATATAACGATTAACGAAGTCAGCCAGGCCGAGTATTCTACGGACGGTGGTGCCACGTGGCAGGTGGCACGGGAGTACCACACGTACGAAGCCAACCTGGACCTGACGATCCCCTTGCAACCGGGCCAGGAGCTGCTGATTCGCACACGGGATATTGATCGAGGAACGGGCCTGACGGTCGCGACTTCGGCGACCACATTTCATGGAAACACCACGCTGCCGACCTCGGTTGACGATGCCGGCATTGAGGGTTTCGTCTGGCACGACCAGGATGATGATACGACATGGGACCCGGGTGAACCCGGCCTATCTGGCTGGACGGTGCAATTGGTTGACGAGCAGGGCCAACCGCTCGACCTGACACAGGTTTTGGAACCCGACGATTATTCGGAGGGACAACGGGTTAACGATGTCTTGACCGGCGTGACGCTCGCCGCATTCGGGTATGGAACAACGGATGATCGAGTCGGTGCGGTTTCGGCTTCGACCGCGTCGACCGGCCAGCGCGTGCTGGGGTACGTCCGCGCGGGCACGCTGCAATCGTGGGGCACCGAGTGGAACGCCGAAAGCCGGCGGCTGCGGATCACTTTTGATGCGCCGGTCGCCATGGTGAGTCTCGATGCGGTGGCGCCGAACCGGGACGCATACGGCCGGCTGGAAGCCTATGACGAAAACAATCGGTTGCTTGAACGGTACACGACGCAGCGCCTCACGAATAACCGTTTCGAGACAATGACGCTGATCCGCGATACTCCCGATATCGCGTACGTGATCGCCGGCTCGACGAAGGACACTGCCGTCGTCCTCGACAACTTGCGTGTCGGACCCCAAGCCATGGCGGTCACGGATACGATGGGCGCCTACGCAATGCGCGGGCTGCCGAG
>CAZSOG010000164.1:0-8122 GCA_964607555.1 uncultured Pirellulaceae bacterium
AGGCACGCAGCGCAAATGAGGTAATCTCAAATGAGATACTCCGCTCCCATGAATCGGGAGAATCGTCGCGCAACGTGACACGTCATGTCGATCAGGAGTAAGAGTAAGAGTAAGATTAAGATTGAATTAACCCACCGTTCATGGCCCAAGGCCGTGAACGGCTACCTTATTTCTTATTTTCTTTCCCACCAAGTCCGGCACATCACCGCGTCGATCGGTCACGCGTGGTCGTTCGATACATTTCGCGCAACATGGCCACGGCGGTATCCATCAAGAGCTCACCCGAACCGTCAGCGCAGCGTGTGCTGACGACTTCGTAGTTACCTTGTCCGTACGCCAGATGATCGGGAATATAGCCAACACTGCCGTTGGCCAATTCGGCGATCATCGTCTGCGAAAAGGGTGACCCGCGTTTAATGTTCAGGCCAAGCTGGACGAACATCTCACCCGGCATGCTCACCCAGGCCAGCTGATCACCCAACGTGATCACTTGGACTTCAACGTCCCAGGGTTTGCCTTTTCGTGCCAGCACGTCGAGAACCTTGAATGCCTGGACCTGTTCGAGAAAGGCGGGACGCGGTTTTGACCGCGCGGTCAGGCGCCTGACGACGTCGCGCGCGGCATCGACATCCTGGTCGGTTATCGGCGCCAGCGGCAGCGCGACCGACTTGCGTGTGACTTGAAGGATGCCCGTCTCGACCGGTTGGAGTGTCGTTTCGATACCGCGCAGCACGGCGGACGCGAGCCGTGTACCGATGCGTGCCGCTTCATTGTTGCCTTTCTGCCGATTCTTCCACGTCACGTCGATATGGTTGATATCTCCGGCACATCCAATCGTGAAGAGGGTGATCATATCCGGGTCGACGGCCCGTGCCAACGACCGTGTGAGCGTGAATGGATAGTCGGCTGAAAACTGGACGCCTCCCACCGTGTCCAAGTGCATTGCGAAATTGACATAGGTCGCCAACGGCTTATTGTTTGGCCCGGTGAACACAACAAACGGGACGCCGGGATCGACCGGCCCGGCGGGGCGAACAATATTCGGGTTCAGCCGTCCCGGATTCCAGCCAATCGAGCCGTCGCGCATATGGAAGCGACGATTGAACGCCAGATGGTCTTCACGGGCGATGGTCGCCGCCACGGTCCCATCGACGAGTGCGTCGTTTGCCCGTTCGACGCACTGGGCAATGCGTTCGGGCAGTTGGTTGACGTACTCGGCGACCAGCGCGTCGGTACCGCCAAGCAGTCTCGCGTGAGCGGTGTGTGTCGATAACACGGGTCCTGTGTGCGCGTGGGTCGCGCTGATCATGACGCAAGTGGCTGGGATCCCGGTTCGCTGCGCGACCAAGGTGCGTGCCCGTTCGACAAATGGCTTCAGTGTGCGAATCAAATCCAGCGTGACGATGGCCGCCTTCGTGTCCCCACTCTGCAGCACGATTGCCTTGGCATACAGGTCGTCATGCGTGCCCTCCGACGCGCGTTTTGAGTAGTAGCCGGCCATGGCGATCCCGATCGGTGGCGTAATCTTGACTTGCGCGACGCCAACACGCAAACCACGCACGTCGGCGGAATACGCTGGGTCGGCACCGGCCAGAATCCCGGTGATTGCACCTAGCAGCAGATTCATGGTCGCGAATTTGATGTACATTCGGTAAGTCTCCTGGTATCAGAGCGTCTGAAGGGCCGCGATGATTGGATGCGCCGGTTTCACGGCTGGACGTCGTGGTGCCGCGAATCATTGTACCGCGAATCAACGGCGAAGAGAACAATCGGTCCCTGGGGCGTCAAACTCGGGACCAACAACCGGCCGGGCGGGGTTCGCGCAGGGGGCGAGTCCAGCGCATGGCGGACCGCCGCGCCGGTACGCCGACGGGCGTACTGGGCAAACGCCCGCGACGTCACTATTCTACAGTGGTTTGAGCAGCGTCGAGGTATACTCCAGGCGGTTAGGTTCGTCCAAGTGGATCGTGAATTGGCGCGGCCCGTTCTCCCGTTGGTCGAACTCGCACAGGACATTTCCAAGCGGCGGCGGCATAGCAGAGCGAACGATTCAATTCTGCCCGAGGACCATAAGAACCGTATTACGATGAACATAACAACCATCGATGCCACGCAGACCGGTGCCGAAGAAGTCTTGGGGCCCTTGCGTGCGAAGCTCAGTCCGGAAGGGGACGTGGTGAGCCCGCGTGGTCGTGCCAAGACCATCGAAGTTTTTGGGCAGCCGCTCACGCCACGGCAGGTCGTGGAGAAAATTTGCCGTGATGTGCGTCACGGTGGGCGCGCCACGGTGCTCGATTACACACACAAATTGGATGGTGTTGCCGTAACGCCCGAGTCCCTACGGGTTCCGGCATCCCGGCTGGCGGAGGCTCACGGCGCGGCCGATCCGGATTTTCTTACCACGGTTCGGAACATCCGCGGCAATATACTGGAGTTCCAGAGGGCCATATTGCACACCGACGTGGTGGTCCATCGCGACGCTGGTGTTTCCTTGCAGCAACGCTATATTCCGTTGCGCCGCGTTGGTTTGTGCGTACCGGGCGGCGCCGCAGCCTATCCGTCCACCGTTTTGATGACGGCCGTCCCCGCCCAGGCGGCTGGAGTCGAGCAGTTAGCCTTGGTCGCGCCGCCCACACCGTTCGGCGCGGACAACCCCGACGTATTGGCCACCTGCCATGAACTGGGAATCACGGAAGTCTACCGAGTGGGTGGCGCGCAAGCGGTCGCCGCGCTGGCCTACGGAATCGAAGGGCTGCCGCGAGTCGACAAGGTCGTGGGCCCGGGAAACCTGTTCGTGGCATTGGCCAAACGCGCCGTGTACGGGACGGTTGACATCGATTCGATCGCCGGCCCAAGCGAGGTCGTTGTCCTGGCGGACGAGAACGCGGATCCGAAGTTTGTTGCAGCCGAGTTGCTGGCGCAGGCGGAACATTCACCCGGCGCGTCGATCCTGGTTTCCTGGAACCGACCGATCATCGAGCGAACGCGGGCCGAGTTGGACCGGCAGGTCGCGCGGCTATCGCGTCAGGAATTGACGGTGCAGAGTCTTGAGCAGTTCGGGCTGTTGGTGCTGGTCCGTGACCAGGCCCAGGCGTGTGAATTGACCGACGCCATCGCGCCGGAACATCTGCATGTTGCGGTCGACGCGCCGGCTGAGCTCGCCCTGCACATTCACAATGCGGGGGCAATGTTCCTCGGCGCGTACACGCCGGTCGCCGTCGGCGACTATGTGGCGGGCCCGTCACACGTGCTGCCGACAAGTGGCACCGCACGCTGGGCCTCGGGACTGAGCGCCAACGATTTCCTGCGCAGCGCGAGCATGATCCACTATACCCGAGACGGGCTGGCTCGAGTGGCCGACGATATCCGGCGACTTGCGGACAAAGAGGGCTTGACCGCCCACCGTGCGAGTGTCGACGTGCGTTTGCGCTCATAGAGGACGACCATCAACCCATGGCGACGAAACAATGAACCTTCATAACCGTTCACGGGCAAAAACTGATCTTGATGATTTTCAGGGATCTTGAGTGATTATCGCGGTGAACGGTCACGAGAATTGCAACCAATGACATACGTACGTCCCGAAATTGAAGCGTTGGATGGCTACGTGCCGGGCGAACAGCCGCGTGGCGGGAAGTTCATCAAGCTCAATACGAACGAGAACCCATATCCGCCCTCGCCACGCGTCGTGCAGGCGATTCACCAGGCCGCGACCCAGAGCCTGGTGCGCTACCCGGACCCGGTGGCGACCGCATTTCGCATGGCGGCCGCGGACATCTTGGGGGTTGAGCCGGAATGGATCGTGTGCGGCAATGGAAGCGATGATATCCTGACGATCGTAACGCGCGCG
Source organism: uncultured Pirellulaceae bacterium (assembly GCA_964607555.1). Lineage (GTDB taxonomy): Bacteria > Planctomycetota > Planctomycetia > Pirellulales > Pirellulaceae > JAJSAJ01. Next base: position 3,851 of record CAZSOG010000164.1, read on the forward strand.
TTCGTCGGGCAGGGACAATTGCTCCGTTTGCCCTATCCCAGCTACATTCTCTACCGGACGTTGGCACAGATCCAAGGCGCGCGTTTCCAAGAGGTGGCATTTCACGACGATTGGTCGTTACCGGCGGCATTTGGTGCCGCGGAACCTGATCTGCGTCTGGCTTTCTTGCCAAATCCGAATAGCCCGTCCGGCACGCTGATCGCGCCGGATGTCATTCTGGACCTGGCCGACCGTTTACCGTGCCCGCTCCTGGTCGACGAAGCCTATGCCGATTTTGCCGATGTGAATTGTCTGCACCTGGTCGCGCGAAATGACAAAATCATGGTGTCGCGGACGTTAAGCAAGTCCTACGCGCTGGCCGGGCTCCGGTTCGGGTTTCTCGTGGCACAGCCGCATGTGATCGCGCAGCTGATGAAAGTGAAGGATTCGTATAACTGCGATGCGCTATCGATCGCCGGCGCAACGGCCGCCATCACCGACCAGAACTGGCGCGTGGAGAATCACCGCGTCCTGCGTGCTTCGCGCGAACGGCTGCAACAGCAATTACGGCAACTCGGTTTTGCGGTCGTGCCGTCGCATGCCAACTTTGTCTGGTGCACACACCCGGCACGACCGTTACAACCAATTCACGAGAAACTGAAATCCGCCCGTGTATTGGTCCGATATATGAACTATCCTAGGTGGGGAGACGGACTGCGTATCACGGTCGGTACGGATCCTGAAATCGATGCCTGCCTACGACTTTTAGAGGCGATCCTGAACCATGACGCGAACGGCCACAATTGAGCGCACAACGGCGGAAACGGAGATCGTGCTGCAGTGCGATTTGGACGGGTCCGGACAGGCACGGCTCGCGACCGGTGTCGGCTTCCTCGACCATATGCTCGAACTGTTCGCGCGTCATGGATCGTTCGATCTCGACGTGACGGCGCGCGGTGATTTGCATGTCGACCAACACCACACCGTCGAGGACGTTGGTATCTGTCTTGGCCAGGCAATTCGGCAGGCACTCGGTGACAAAAAAGCCATCCGCCGGTATGGGCACTTCACGCTGCCCATGGAGGAGACGTTGGTAACTTCCGCGCTCGATTTGAGTGGCCGCGTCTTCGTCGTGTTCGATGCCGCGCTGCCAACCGAGAAGATTGGCCAATTCGATAGCCAGTTGGTCGAGGATTTCTGGCAAGCCGTCGCGGCCAACGCCCTGTGCAACCTGCACATCGTGTTGCACCACGGCCGCAACAGCCATCATATCAGCGAGGCGATTTTCAAGGCGACCGCGCGCGCGCTGCGCATGGCCGTCGAAGTCGACACGCGCGCGACGGGAGTCCCCAGCACCAAGGGCGTTCTGTGAATCGAAAGGGTTGCCATTTACGCAGTCCGTTGATGACGCGTTGAATCGTGATGCTATATGATGTTTCGTGAACATCCACCGTCGCGCGGCCGTGCCACGCCATCGCGGATCCAATGGGAAATGTGAACGACCATGCACCACCGCCGACAAAACGCGCGGCGCGACGCCGTGACCGGTATGACGCTCATCGAGTTGTTAGTTGTCGTCGCGATCATTGGAGTACTCGTGGGACTGCTGCTGCCGGCGGTCCAGCAGGCACGCGCGCGGGAACCGAACCGATCGGTGGGGTTCCCGCAACATAGTAAGTAACTCAGCCTGAAGCCGTGGGAGAACGGGAACCACGAATCACACGGATTGCACGAAAAAAAACGCTCAACACGTCAAGAATGGCCCCGTTCGAGCGTTCAAAACGGCCGTGTGACCCCGCTATCTCCTGGGCATTCTTAGTGGAATGCCGATCGCGATACGGGTATAATGCGACGGTTTGAGTGACCGTGATCCGAGACGATCGCGGCCGATTGCCGCACGCCGCGGTGCCGCAATCGGTGCGTGGTACCGACGGGGTGCAAGGGATGGAGGTCGCCGCGATGCTTGGGGTTTATGCGGAACAGTCCTATCGGGCACCGGCGGTTGCCGGCATGTTCTATCCGGACTCACCCGAAACGATCGACCACACGCTTGAGGAATGGTTCGGACACTTACAAACCGAGCGCCGACCGTGGCGCGCGGCCCTGGTACCGCATGCAGGTTGGGTTTACTCAGGCCGCATTGCCGCACAAGTGTTCGCCGCGATCAGGATCCCATCCACCGTGGTATTTCTCTGCCCGAAACACCATCCCGGCGGGGCAGCGCTGGCCGTCGCGCCGTGGGAGAAGTGGTTATTTCCCGGCGGTGAAGTCGCGGTGGACCTCGAATTGGCGCGCGAGCTGGCCGATCAGGTCCCCGGTCTTGAAATGGATGCACGCCCCCATATGGTGGAACACGCGATCGAGGTCCAATTGCCGTTGCTTGCCCACGAGCGACGAGATGCGCGCATCGTGGCGATCACGGTTGGCCCCACGCAATTGGACGCCTGCGGCCGTCTTGCCACGGCCATGGCAAAAGTTGTCCAACCACGCCTTGACGATATACTGTTCGTGATCTCAAGTGATATGAACCACTTCGCCGACGATGCGGAGAATCGACGACTCGACCAGCTTGCGATGCAACAGCTTGAACAACTGCGTCCGGACGGTCTCTACACGACTTGCCACCGCCATGGGATCACCATGTGTGGCATGCTACCGGCCGTGATCGTCTTGAAGACCCTGCAAGAACTCGATTCACTTCACCATGCCCAGCGCGTCGCGTACGCCACCAGCGCCACGGTCAGCGGCGACACACAACGTGTCGTCGGATACGCCGGCATGCTATTTGACTAACCGCCTGCCCGGGCCCTTGAAAGGAACGAACCATGAGATCCGTGTGTTGCCTGCCGTTGAACATGACCCTGGTTTGCGCCATGCTGGTTTTGCCCTTGGCCGCCGCGCCGCCCCACTTGATCGAACGTACGACACCGCACGGCGTCGTTGTCGGATACCAGGATACGCCCTTGCAGCCGTGGACCGGCAACAAGTACCATGTTCACGACCCGGCCCGCCCCGTGCCACCGACCGTTACTACCTCCGCGCCAACGCGCCCCGGCACGCCGCCTTCGGACGCGATCGTTCTGTTTGATGGAACGAATCTTGATAAGTGGAAACCTGCTTCCTGGAAGATTCTCGACGGCAGTGTCCAGGTCGCCGACCATGAATCACTGGAAACGCGCGATGCGTTCGGAGACTGTCAATTGCATGTCGAGTGGCTGGCGCCGGCGGACCCCGGTGACAACTTCATGAACTGGGGCAACAGCGGCGTACTCATGATGGGCCTTTATGAGATTCAAATCTTTGATTCGTGGCCGGGTCACCGGCGGCAAATCTACCCGGACGGCCAGGCCGCCTCGGTCTACGGCCAGACGCCACCGTTGGTCAATGCATGTCGCCCTCCAGGCAAATGGCAAACCTATGATATCGTGTTCAAGGCCCCCGTGTTCGTCAATGACAAGCTCGTCCAAAAAGCACGTGTCACCATGTTCCACAACGGTGTTCTCGTGCACTTGAACCAGGAGATCATGGGCCCGATGGCGCACCGCCAGATTCTGCCCTACCGACCGCATCCACCTAAGTTGCCTTTGATGCTCCAGGGACACGCGTGTCCCGTGCGGTTTCGCAACGTCTGGATCCGGCCGCTGAATCTGCCGGAAACAGGAACGCGGTGAGCGCGCGCGAGGCCCGTCGCGCATAAAAAAGGTGATACGTCTGGACGAGTTTGCCTATATGGTCTACCAACGTCCAAGAGGATCGCATCACCTATCGGTAACTTAGCATATGTTCCGCCGGTTTGGCAAGAAAAACAAGTTTTTTTTCCGTATTTTTCGAAGGAAGGTCGCCATGTCGCGGTACTTTGTTCGTCCGGCCGATTGCCCATGCCACGATCTGAGCCCCGGCGTCGCCATTCACACAATGGCAGGCCGCCAGATGATGATGTCCGTGGTCGACTTTGAACCGAACGCCGTGGTCGAACGGCACAGCCATCCGCACGAACAGACGGGCTTTCTTGTCTCGGGCAGGATCAGGCTTGTCATCGGGGATGAAACCTTTGACGCGAATCCCGGGGACAGCTGCTGGTGCATCCCTGGCAACGTCGGTCATGGCGCCGTTATTGTCGATGACAGTGTCGCCATCGAGGTCTTCTCGCCGCTCAGAAAGGATTTTCTGCCCGAGGAACAATCGTAACACAAGAGCATAAGAAAGGATGACAAGATGCCGCAGCCCAAAGCCACTCAAATTTCCATCGTGGTCCCGGTTTACAATGAAGAAGATAACATTGCGATCCTGGGC
>CAZSOG010000165.1:0-8106 GCA_964607555.1 uncultured Pirellulaceae bacterium
AATGGGATTTGGCGGAAGTCGCGCCGGGACGCCTGGTGGGCATCTTTCGCAACAGCCAGCCGGGACGTGACGGCACGTTTTGGATGTCGCAAAGTGGTGACGGCGGCCACACGTGGTCGGTGCCGCGCCCGACGAACGTGAAGGACCGACGGAGCCGGTCGCCCGCCAATATCTTCGTCCAGGGAACGACCCCCACGATTGTCTATTCGGATCGGCGCATGGTCTCCGTATCGGCAGTGAAGACAACCGACCCGCATTGGTTGAAATGGGAAGTCGATACCCGATTATTCTGCTATCGATACAACGCGGACGAACGACCGATCCTCGACACGGGCTATCCCTGCTCCGCCCCGGTCGGACCGCGCCGACGTCTGGTCGTCGATTACGAGATCCGCCGGGACACGCATCGAATTACAGGCTACTTCATCCAGTTTCCCGAGAATTGGTGAGCGTGGAAGACCGGCTGCTGGTCATCGCCAAACTGGTGATTCGAGCCGAGTCGGAACTGGTGGGCAGCAGGGTCCGGGACGTTGCCGCCGATCTGCAGATGACCTTCCCTTCCCACGCGCGTGATGGCGAAGCCGAGCATTTCCCAAACGCGGATACGGCGCTGCAGGCCGGCGATCGCACCACCGTCCAGGCGGACTGCGCGAAACGGCGGCAGTTACACCAGCGGAACCAGAACTAACCACGACCAACAATAACACTGGCACGTCGACGAGTTCACCGCGACCGGTCCAGCACGGCGTCTACTTCTTGCCGCGCTGTTGAGCCATGTATTTCTCCCAGCTACGTTGCCAGGGCACGCCGGTCGCCTGTCGCCCGAAGATGTGGCGCAGCAGCGCAAGCCCCCAGAGGCCGCGCTGTATCTGCTCGTGGACCTGCCAGAACTTGTCGGCGGCGGCCAGACGCTGGGGCGTCCACTCGCCCTTGGGGCCGACCTGCTCGTTAAGCCGGAACAGTTCCTGCTTCAGTTCCCATTGCCGCCGTTGCCAAGTGGGAGGCGGCGCGTCGTGGAGCAGTTCGGCCAGTTCGGCGGCCGACTTCTTCGTGTCGACCGCAAACGGTGACTCCCATGTCTTGAGCCAGCGCGCCCAGCGCGGTGCCGACTCGTTGTCGGCTCCGAAGTAGCGTTTGGAGTACGCCTCGAGCACCTCGTCGGCGGTGCCGAACTTGCCGGAACTCAAGCCGGCCAGCAGGGCCTTGTTCACGTCGTCGAACACGCCTTCCGAGTAGGCCATGACGCCGGTCACGCCCTTCGCCTTGAGGTCGACTACCGTGCGCTGGAGTCGGTCGGCCGCGACGACCGGTCCCAGGTGGCCGTAGATGTCGCCCGAGCGGTTTACCCCGGAGTAGCCGATATGCACGAACGCGCCACGCCGGCACCCGTTCGGCAGCGGCACATCGCCGACGGTGGTTCGCCCGTAAGGAATGTGCAGGAAGAGCATCTTGTCCTGGCCCGGCATCTCGCGGTTGACCCAATCGGCGTACAGGCGGTGCTCCTCGGGCTGCCACCACCAACCGATCGAACGGATTTCCACGCCCGGATGACGGCGTTTTGCCAGGGCGTGGATTTCCTTTACGAGCTGGGCGTAGGTGAGGATCCACGGTTTGCATTTCTCGCAGGCGCAACCGCCGAAGTCGTAGGGGCAGGGGCAAATGGCTGACAGGTGTATGCCCGCCGCGGCCAGATCGTCAAACAGGTTTTGGTAGTTCTTGAGGATGATCGCCCGGGCCTTCGGCTTGGAGGGGCAGATGAGTTGCCCGAAGATTCGCCCCTTCGCCACGGCCGCCAACTCGGGCAGGCACTGATTGACGTAGACGTGGTTGGGCGTGATGACCAGGTCGCACTTCAGGCCCAGCGCCTGAGCCGAGCGGAAGTTGGTTTTCTTGCGCCGCCACATCGCATGCCCCAGGGTGTCGCCCGGGCGGAACGGGTCGGAGCAGTCCTCCATGTCGAACCAGTCGGCGTAGCGGTTGAACCCCCAGTAAACGGCCTCGGTCAGCAGCCGCCGCATTTCGTACTCGCCCATCACCTCGTAGCTGTTGCCGAAGTGGCCGGGCGCGTACAGGGTGCGCGTCTCGAAGAGCGGCCTGGCTGCGGCAGCGGGCTTCTCGGCGCCGGGCGCCGGGCATGCGAGCAGGCACATCCATAACAGACAACAGAGGGGAAGCAGCCTGGTTTTCATGGGTTTTCTCCCGATGTGACATGAGAGGTGACAGTGTGATCGCGTCCGCGGATTACTATTATACCGTAGCAGCTTTTCACTAACCCGGATTATTCACGAGCGCTCCGCCGCGGCGCCCCAAGTCGGCCATCTGCCGTGTCAAAGGACAATCCGCTACACCACACATTGGCCCGAATCGCAACAAAACTCACTGCTGCGACTTCGTGGTGAACTCCCCCGCTTTGTGCTATCATGCGGCTTGATGACAAACCGCATGCCGGTAGTCGGTGCGCGCATGCCGCGATGGTTGGTTACTGTGAGCGATGCCATGACGAGTCCTCTGAACCTCCGCCCACCGGTGAAACGAATCGGAACCGGTCGCGTTCTCGCGGCCCTTTGGCGTTTCGGATTCCGCCTTGGAGATTGGCAATTTCCAAGGCATCCGTCCGTTCCAGGGCATGCTCGACAATCTGCGTGTCCACGACGTCGCGCTTACCCCATCGCAAGTGAGGTACTTGTTCCAGTTTGATGTGTCGCGGATGTCGCCGGGCAGGACAATTGATGCGCTGGGAGTGCCGTGCCTTCGCGGACGCCGTTTTCATCCCAAGGCATCCGCCATCATGTTCTCAACACGATGGCAAAGGCAAGATCGTGGCGAATTCGACATGATGCGTGATTTTCACGCGACCCATTGTCTTTGGGTTTACGGCACGAACGCCCAGTACATCAAGGAGGTGAAACAACGGGTCGGTTTCTACGAGGGTTCGCTCAACGGCATGTGGGGGTACGCGGCCGCGGGTGCGCAGCCGTCGGCCGAAGGGGATACGTCCGGTCGCGAGCAGGACCTGGACGGTAACAAGACTCTCATGACGCACATGCTTCATTGGAAGGGACAGCCACGCTGGGAGGGCTGCCATAACAGTCCGGCTTTCCGAGCAATCTTCTGGCAGGCCGCTGACTAGCAGACAATCAATGTCGTGCGTGCGTCACGGCGCACGCGTTTTCTTACCTCGGATGATGATATCGAAGGGCTGCTGCGCGACTACGGTCTGCTTCCAGTTCGAGTGGAAGGCCCCAAGAACGTCTATGTGTTTCCGCGCGTGAAACGTGGCAGCACGGTGATCCATGTGGTCAATTGGAATATCACTCGCGCGGGCAGGACCGATGCGTTTGCCAACGTGACGTTGACGCTGGACCGGACGTGGAACTGGGGCAACACCGCGACGGTGAAGTACTATCGGCCCGGCCAGCGGGCCGGCTTGCCATTGCAGCCGGAATTCCATCACGACCTGATCCGGCTGACCCTGCCACGTCTGGAGACGTGGGGTGTTGTTGAGATCACGCCGTAGGAGGACAAGGGGCCACGGGCCTTGATCGTTAGCTGGTCCGCGCAAATCCAAAGGGAGGGCGGTTGTTCACTATCAGGAAATGCACCCAAGGAAATGGCCGTTGCCCGACGACACGATGCGGGGCGCGCCATCCGCGTGCCGCGATGGCATGACCCGCTCGACGAGCAACACTCCGATAGGTCCGATACGACTGATCGGACTGATCCGTCCAGAGAAGGTGCCCGGTTCACTACGGGCACCCAGCGTCACGAACACGCCGACAAAGCGGGAAATACCTGCGTGGGGTCTGACCCTTGCGCAGCTCTGTTGCTAAGCTGGTGATCGGGCGCCAAACAGGATGCAGGGTGAACGTGCGTGCGAGGTTGTCCAGTCATGAGAGCTGATGCCATGTGGCGAGCGGTTGCGGTGTTGAGTGCCTCGATGGGTCTGGGCTGCTTGCTTGCCTGGGGACAATTGGCCTGCGCTGGTCCACGGCCGGGATTATTCCAGGACGAGCTGGACAATGGCGCTACCCAACTTGGTCTTGAAGCACCGCAAGGCAAACATGCCGTCTCGGAACCCGCCGGCAAGGAACCGGCTGTCCGAACCGACCAGCAACCGACCGGAGCGCTTACCGGCCGCATTGTCTACACGCATGCCGGGCACGGCTGGACGGCTGAGAACCAGGGTGATGGGCATTGGTTCACGCAGCGAGGAAACAGCTTCTCGATTATCGAGGACCTTGGCAATCAGCGCCAGATGACGCTGTTTGTCGAATACCTCTTTCGCGCCGGCGCGACCATCGTGCCGTTCAGGCCGGTCGGGCATCAGACCAATGAAGTCGTGTTGGACAATGACGACAAGGGCGTTGAGTTCATCGGGGCGTGGGAGCTTGGCCGGCAGGAAGTTTTCTTCGGCGATGCAGGTGACGTGCCCTACCGACAGATTGCCACCAACAGCACGGAGACGGCCCGCGCGCGGTATCGACCACGGATTCCCGAGGCCGGTTTCTACCCAGTCTATGCCTGGGTCCCAGCCGGCAGCGACCGTGCATCGGATCAGACCTATCGCATCCATCACACGGGCGGAACGACGGCGGTGACCGTGAACCACCGGCGCGTCGGCAATGGACCGGTTTACTTGGGAACATACTACTTCCACGCCGGCACGGACGGCTACGTCGATATCAGCAATCGCGGTCGCGACTCGGGCAAGGTCGTCGTGGCCGACATGATTCGATTTGGAAATGGCATGGGAGACATCGATCGCGGCGGCGGGGTCAGCGGACAATCGCGTGAGGACGAAGCCGGACTCTATTGGGTCAAGTGGCACGTGGATCACGCACAAGGCATTCCTGACAGTGTGTATCGCGCCAGCCCCAGCGATCGCTCGGCCACCGTGTCGCTGGCCCCACGCTACGCCAGGTACATGAACCAGGAACAGGACGGCGCGCCGGCCGATCGGGTGTTTGTCAGCTTCCATTCGAACGCGGGCGGAGGCAAGGCCCGCGGAGTAATCGGACTCTACAACGGCAACAACAGACCGTCATCCGCGACCCCCAACCAGTTGCTGTTGGCCAAGACACTTGCCAAGGAAGTGAATGATGATCTTGTCGCACGGAACGGCCAGTACAAACATGCCTGGTTCAAACGACGCACCATCACGCTCGACCGCGGCGACATCGAGTTTGGCGAAATCAACAACGAGTACATTGACAACGAGTTCGATGCCACCATTGTCGAAACGGGTTTTCACGACAACCAGCTCGATGCCGAGCTCTTGCGCGATCCCCGCGTCCGTGACGCGATCGCTCGGGCAACTTGCCAGGGTGTCGTCCGTTTTTTCAACGCGATTGACCCGGGAACGTTGCCGGTCGTCATGGCGCCCGGTCCCGTCACCGGTCTCCGCGCCCGATCGACCGGCGCGGGAACTGTCACGCTGTCTTGGACGCCACCGGTGGCAAACGGCTATAATGGGGACGCGGCAACCGGGTTTCGTATCGAGGTCTCCACGGACGGCCACGGTTTCGGCCGTGGAGTGTTCGTTTCGGGCGGTCAATCCACGTCGTATACGTTCTCTGACATCAACCCCGACTCGAGCGTCCGTTACTTCCGTGTTGCCGCCGTCAACGCGGGCGGGGAATCCGGCAACACTTTAGCAGATTGAAGCAGAAAGAGTTCACCACGAAGAACACGAAGTTCACGAACGACCACTCCTGAGAGAATGATCCAATGATCAATTTGCAGACCGACCGTGTTGAACTGAGCGTTACCAGGTTCAACGAGATTCCAGCCGGCAGAGCGACACCGACGCGACGTCGGTTCTGTGTCCTGTTGCTTCAAGTGTCGTGCCTCGCGGCCACTTGTTTCGGAGGGCCGAATCGCGCCCTGCATGCAGCGGACATGGAGCTCAAGGCCCCGCGGTCAGTACCACGTTTCGCGCCGGCCGAATTCACCGTGCGAATCAAGCGGCCGCAATTCAAGAATCCTTTTACCGAGGTGGACTATTACGGCATTTTTTCTCACGACAGCGAACCCGCGGTACGGGTTTCCGGATTCGCGGATTCGCGGGATGGGTCGCTGTACCGGCTGCGCTTCGCGCCAATGATCGCCGGTGTTGAATACCAGTACATGTTGCGGATTGAGGGCGGCGGCATCGGTCGCAGCTTTCGAGGACAATTGAGATGCGAACCGTCCGACCAAGCCGGTCAAGTTATTGTCGATCCCGAGCACAAGAAGCATTTCGTCCATGCCGGATCCAGAAGACCGTTTTATCATGTTGGGTACACCGCATATCATCTGCTCGACCCTTCCAATGACGACGCCCAGGTTCGAGCAACGATTGACTACTGCGCGCGCCTTGGTTTCAACAAGATTCGTTTTCTGCTGACGGGTTATCCACGTGACACCGACAACCGGACGAGCGGGGACGTGGAGCATGGCGTGCCGGACCCGTGGAAGGCTCCAAACTATGGTGCAACACCGGGCCGGGTCAATGCGCTGCCGGCCTGGCTGGGCACGCCACACCATTATGACTTCACGCGATTCAATGTTCCCTATTGGCAACGTGTTGATCGTGCGGTTCGTTACATGCGCGAACGTGCAATCGTCGCTGACTGCATCATCACGATTGAGAAACAGGGTCTGCCGCGAGAGTACGGCAGGCTGACCGCCGCCGAGTACCAGCTATACCGCTATTCGATAGCCCGTCTCGCCGCGTTTGACAATGTCTGGTGGGACCTTGGCAACGAGCACAATGAATATCGTGACGCGGCATGGGGAAATAGGATGGGTGAGTTCGTGAAGAAGATCGACCCATACAACCGGCTGGCTTCGGCGCATGCCTATGCCGATTTTTTCTATTCGAAATCGCCTTGGGCCGATTACATTATCACGCAACAGTACGGCAGCGCGCAAGAGGTTCACGACTGGGCCCTCAAATACGCCTCGACGCCGAAACCCTACGTCAACGAGGAGTATGGTTACGAGGGTTCGCGCGCCAAGCCCGGTCACGGCCAAAACACTGTACTGACCAGGACCTGTCATTGGGCGATTGCGATGGCTGGCGGCTACGCGACATATGGTGACTGGAGCGGCGGCGTCAGTTATTTCTACATGGGGACGCCAGGCCCCGGCAAGTTCGCCCACCAGGTGCGTTATCTCCGGAAGTTCTTCGAAGCACTCCCCTACCGGCAGCTTGTTTCGAGCGACAGGTTGTGCGTCGGTGGGTTCTGTCTGGCCGCGCCGCCGGACTGCTACGTGTTTTATTTCCCGCGTGGTGGAACGTATCAAGTCGATCTTTCAGCGGCGGCGGAACCGGAACTCGCGGCGCGCTGGTTCAACACACGCACCGGCGCATGGCAGGACGGCCCCAAGGTGCGTGCGAAGAAGATCACGGTCAAGACACCCGATTCCGGCGATTGGGCCCTCCTCATTAAACGCGGTTAGCTGTCCCGACTGGTACTTTTTATTTTCTTATTTCTTATTTCTAATTTTTAATTTTTTGTTTCTTATTTCTCATTCTTCACTTTGCGGAAACACCGTCCACTGCGGCTGCAGGCCGGGCAAATCGGCGTGGTCAAGACGTTTGCGGGACTGTTGACCGGGACTCGAAAGTTCCGCGGCGTCATGTGTTGGAGCAGGGCCACTACCGCGGAGCCGAAGGTGACGAGCGAGGCTGGCTGTCCTCTCCAGAAGTCGGTGTCGAATATCGCTCAGTCGGAAACAACCGGTTTGCCATTCGCTTGATCGACGACGAGTATTCGTATCGCGAATTGCCGGCGAGGTAGCGGAAGATCCGAGGGCAGATCGCCCTCGCTTCACCGAAGCGAACTTGCCCTTCGCGGCATTGAAGACATTTATTGTCTGGCCTTTTCTCATTCGGATCGAACGCGCCGCATGCCGATTGGAAGGGCCGGCTCGCCACGGGATAGTGAATTCGCAGACACCCTGGAATTCGACAAACAGGCAGATACAACGTGCGAATTAGACGGGCAATTGTTGGGTGTCTGCGATTCCGCCTCCAGCAAGTTCGCTTGGCGTACTCTTCACCTGGCCGGTCACCAAGAACCGGTCCAAAGGCACATGGAAGATTGGCAGGGTGACAAGCTT
>CAZSOG010000166.1:0-8053 GCA_964607555.1 uncultured Pirellulaceae bacterium
AGGGCTACGGAACAAGGGTGTATTCCCTTGTGGGTTGTGGTCCTCCCTCTTTGGGGGCTAGAAAGCTGACTCGTTTTCCTTTTGTGGTACTTTCATCTGGAGGCGATCATGAGCCGTTATCTCGTAGTCCTTTTGTCACTGTCTTGCCTCGCCGCCGGTACCGCTTTTGGGCAATCCGACTTGAAGCATGTGGATGTTTATGTTTCGGGAACCGACGGTTATGCAGGGTATCGCATTCCAGCGATTGAGACCGCACCCGACGGTTCGCTGTTGGCGTTTGCCGAAGCACGCAAGTACAACTTGAGCGATCCCGGTGGGAAGGGTCAGGAAATCGACCTGGTGCTCAAACGCAGTTTGGACGGCGGCACGACCTGGTCGCCGATGACCGTGATTGAACACTCCGGACCCTATTGGTCGTCCTCCAATCCGGCAACGACCGTTGATCGGGACAAGGGCCGTGTTTGGGTCTTTTATTTGCGTTGCAAGCCGGGACGCGGTACGGCCGCCGCCCGCCCTGGCACCGACGATGCCGCCAATCTGGCGCGCTATAGCGATGACAATGGTGTGACATGGTCCGATCCGATCGACCAAACGGGCGTCGCCCGAGACATGCACGACACCGGATGGCGGATCAGCGTGCCGGGTCCTGGCGGCGCGATCCAGACTCGCGACGGACGTCTTATTGTTCCGATGTGGAAGTTCGCCCCCTTCAAGGACTTCGCGATTTATAGTGCCGATCACGGCCGCACGTGGCAGCGCGGCGCCCTGGTCCCCGGTCAACAAGAGAGCGACGAAGATCAGTTGGTGGAACTGGCCGACGGAAATATTCTGCTTGACATGCGCCAGCATGGCGGGCCGCGTCGTTGGATGGCCACCAGCAAGGACGGTGGCCGGACCTGGTCCGCGCCGCGCCCCGGTCAACCGGTGACCCGGGTTTGCTGCGCGATCGAACGTTACACGCTCACGTCGGCGGGCGACGATCACGATCGGATCATCTGGACCGGTCCGAAAGGTCCCGGACGCAACAAGCTGGTCGCGCGCATCAGCTATGACGAAGGTCACACGTTCACCAACGAGCGGCTCGTCGCCGATCAGCCGGCGGCGTATTCGGATCTTACCGTAACGAAAGACAAGTCGGTCGGCGTGCTTTGGGAACGCGGCAACTATCGTTTCATTACGTACACACGCCTCACGCTCAGTTATCTAGAGCCCAAATAGCGTGCAGAATCATGCGCTCCACCCAGACGAGCTGGGTGGGGGCGGGAATGTGGATGAGTTACGGACGCCGCTGTAGTGCAGAATCATGCGCTCCACCCAGACGAGCTGGGTGGGGGCGGGAATGTGGATGAGTTACGGACGCCGCTGTAGTGCAGAATCATGCGCTCCACCCAGACGAGCTGGGTGGGGGCGGGAAAGCGCGCGGGTTTGGGACGCGGCTGTAGTGCAGAATCATGCGCTTCACGCGCTGTGCGCGGGTCTCATGACCCCGCACCGGAGCGACCGAAGGTCTCCGGGAAACACCATGAACACCCCGGCCTTAGAACCCGTAACAAAACTCAGCTTCCAAGATGTACGATGGACGTCCACGTCCGTCGAAGAAGCGGATGATAACTCTGCCGAAGCAGTTTTGTTACAGCCTCTTAAGGAACGGCGTCCTTGACACGGCCGCTTTCAGTTCTGTCCAACTCGGCTTGGCGAGCCGCAAATGCCTTTGTGACCGCCGGGTCCAGATAGACAATCAGCCCATAGGTAAGAAGGCCGATCGCCGTCGGCGCGCAGTAGCAACTGAGCAGCGTCGCCATGCTGCTGCCCAGCGCGGCAATACCGAACCTCCGATGACGGAACTGATAGTTTCGTATCCCGGCGAAAATCAGCAGGCCGGCGGACGTCAACAACACGATGCCCGTGCCGGCATAAAAGATGGTCAGGATGAACGACGTCATATCAGCCGACGGCAAATCCATCTTATTCGGATGCTGAGCCGCCTGCCAACGCAGGAAGAAGGGCATGCCGATTCCCATCACGATCAATAACATCCCCATCACGACTTCAAGAATGCCTTGAATGATCATCAGGATGGCCACCGTGCGCACGTGATGGACCTTGCCGCGCCCGGGAGGAAACACCGTTTCGCCGGCACGTGTCGCGGCGTCCAGTGTGGGAGATGCGTAGGGATTATCGCAAAACGGATTGTTGCCGCGAGGAAATCCCCCCGCCGGTCGAAAATCGTCTTGTTGTGAACCGTCCATTGCGGATTGCGCCTATTCGTTAATGCCGGCAAGTGTGAACAGGCTCGGCGCATGCACGGATCACAATCGCACAACCTCGTCGGCGTCGGATGACTGGGCCGCCGCGGCGATCAAGCGGACGACATCTCTCGACTGCTCGGGTGTGACACGTGCCGGTGTCCTGCCTTGGAGGATACAATCGGCGAAGTAACGCAGCTCGGCGCGCAGCACGCCAAAACGCTCGCCAAATACGCTGGGCCAATACATCGTGTCGGGCGTGCTCACGCCGCCCGCGTCGTGAATTTCCAGACCGGCCTGCCCGCAATTGACATAGAGAGCCCCCTCGGTGCCGATGATTTCCATGCGCGCGTCGATGGCGTACGGCGTCGTGTTCGGCAAGTGCCAAATCGACTCGACCACGCCCACCGCGCCGTTGTCGAACCGGACCATGGCCCATGCGCCGTCAGGATACTTGCACGGACCGGGATGGACCTCCTGCGCATAAACACTCGCGGGCGCGGCGCCGGTAAACCACAACATCAGATCGGCGTCGTGAATACCATCCCCCATCAACGCCGAAATCTTATCCAGATTGGCTTCGCCAATCGCCTTGGAGAGATTGCGCCGCGCGTGCATCGAGATGATACGTCCCAGACGTCCTTCGTCGATCGCCTGCTTGGCCAACGCGACACGCGGATCGAATCGGCAGATGTGCCCCACCATCAGCAGCCCGTCGCTTTCTTGGGCCGCTTGAATGATCCGGTCGCAGGCCTCGACCGATGGCGCCATCGGTTTTTCCAGAAACACGTGCTTGCCGGCGTCCAGGGCGGCCACGGCGATGTCACGGTGATCATGGACGTGCGTCGTGATGCCAACCGCGTCGATCGACGGATCCGCGAGCAGCTGCCGGTAGTCCGTGTACCGGCGCGCCACGCCGTACCGATCGCCCAACTCGTCAAGTCGTTCGGGCCGGCGCGTACAGAGTGCCGCCAGTTCGATCCCCGGCATCCCGGCAAGCGTTTCCACGTGGATCTCGCCAAACCATCCCAAACCGATCGCTCCCCAGCGGATGGGCCCGTGTCGCTCATTTCGTGTCATCTGTCCGCCTCCTTTGGGACGCGGCCGCGCGCCGGTGTTTCGTCCCTCGATCATGTTAACGCATCAGTCCGATCCCGCTCACAACGTGACCGGCTCTTTGGCGGCAGCGGACTGCTTCTCCGCCAGCACGAGCCGGACCGAGTCGACCGATTGGGCCGGCGTGATGATCTCCGGTACGTTGTCGCCGCGAATTGCCTTGACAAAGTGCGCGATCTCGTTGACGTAGCCGTCGCCCGCGGCAATCTCGGGCGTGAAGGCGTCCCCCGTGGCCGGGCAAATCCTGAACGCCGGATCGCGCGTGCAGTCATAGACGATCGTCGCTTTCTCACACACGATATGAAAGCTCATCTGAAACCCGAACGCCGGTGTCATTGCCCACCCACCCTCCGCGGTAATCACCCGGTCGTCATCGTAGATGTACTGCGTGACAATGTGGTCGTTGCCATTGGACGGGCCGCGCGCAGCGCGGCTGAATACAGCCCTGGGCAAACCAAAAACGTACTGCACGAAATCGGCATCGTGGATGTGCAGGTCAAGGGCCGCCGAACCACTCTTGGCGTCGTCCATCAGCCAGCTCTCCCAAGACCACGTGGGAGTAAGGCTCAGCCGCTGGAATGTCGCGGCGCGCACCCTGCCCTGCTCTCCCGACTCGATGATCTCCTTGGTCTTGGCGTATTCCGGCCAGAACCGGATGCAATGACCGATCTGCAGCAGCTTGCCGCTCTCCTCGGCGGCGGCGATCATCCGCCGTCCGTCCGCCACGTCCATTGCCATCGGTTTCTCGCACAACACGTGCACGCCGGCGTGGAGCGCGTTGACGGAGTACTGCCGGTGCATGTACGTCGGCAAGGTAATGGACAACGCGTCGAGATCGGTTTCGCCAAGCATCCTATCGAAATCATTGTACAAACCGATACCGGTCAAATCGAGCGGCGTCTCGGCGCCTTCGATGTTGCCGGCGGTCCCTTCCACATGCTCGAATTTGCTCTCGTCCGTGTCGCAAATCGCCACCACTTCGACGTCTTCCATGGCCTGGTAGCAGCGAAAGTGCATCTTGCCCATGAAGCCCAGTCCGACAATACCTACTCGTGTCATCGCGTCATTCCTATCTGTTGACATGACCTACTTGAACAATTGCTTCATCGCCGCGGCGGTTTTCTCCGGCCGCCCCGGTTCGTACGGGAGCAACTCCGCCGTCACATAACCATCGTAACCCACGGCGGCCAACGCCTTCTTGAGCGTTTGGAAATCAAGGTCGCCTTCAAGCATGTCGACAAAGCCCGCCGCGGTCCCGACCGACTTCTTGAAGTCCTTGACGTGAACCCGCACGATCCGCTTGCCCAGAATCGCAATCCAGTGTTCGGGATAACCGGTCAGCAATACGTTACCCGCATCGAAATAGCTGCCCACGAAGTCCGAACCGAAACTGTCGATGAAATCGCGCATCTCCAGCGGGCTCAGCAGGAACTTGTTCCAGACATTTTCAATCGCGATTGTCACCCCCAGCTCCTCGGCCGTTGGGACGAGCCGAGCGACCGCATCCCTGGCACGCGCGTAGCAGATGTCGTAGGGCACGACCGGGCTGTTCTCCAGAAAAAAGACGTCCACCGCCCCGGGCACCAGCAGATAGGCATCCACGCCAAGCCATTTGGCCACGCGCAGCGCTTTCTTCGTGAATTCGATAATCCTGTCGCGAACTGCCGGGTCGTCATCGGTGGGCGAGCAGCCCCATGGCTCGCCGCTGGCGACGCCGGAGATCTCAATCCCCAGCGAGTTGGCCCACGCCACGATGGCTTCGCATTCGGCTTGAGTGGCCTCGTGGGTAAGCACGCCCGAACTGGCAACACAGAGCTCGATCGCGTCAAAACCCAGCTCTTTTGCCTGCGCCATCGCATCGGCAACCGGCAACGAAGCCTCCAGCCCGCCCTCGAACATCCAGTAACTGGCGCTGATCTTCATCGTCTCCTCCCAGATGACAGGACTGGTACGCATGTTTGAATTCGACAATTCAAGTTGTAGCACTTCTTCACTTCGTGAATCAAGTAGGGACGCTTGCAGGATACCTTGAACTTGCTTCGCCACCGAACACTGTCGCCGCGTCGGTGATATTCTTGTACAATGACGTATTCAAGTAGTGCGCGCACGGTTTTGGGAGCCTGGCCATGTGCGGCATGGAACTCACGGCGGGGCTTGACGGGCAACGCATTATACATTCGCGGCGGGCGTTTTTTCAGCGACTCATCCGCTGGCTGCCATAACGCGTGCCGGGTCGGGCGCCGAATAAGGTCGGGCGGAACAAACGCATTATTGCAAAGTCGTCTTCTTCCCCATCTTCTCGGCGATTCGTGTTGTTCGTGGTCGTCTTGTTCGTGCGGTTTGCGTAAGGAGCACATTGTGGGGAGACATCCAATGCGTTACGTACAATTATGGCTGCCGTGCCTCGCCTTGGTTTGCGCGGCGATGTCGTCCGGTTGCGTCCGGAAGGGTCTAGCAGACGAGCACACCCTGGAGATCAAAATGACTTTCTCGCACATTGGTATCGTCACCACGGAAAAGAAACCGGGCGAAACGTTCGTGCCGGCTACGCGCGTCTGGGTGACCGATTTTCAGAAACATCCCTACCATGTGGAATGGTTGCGATTCGAGCCCGACAGCCCGGTCACGGGCCCCGTACGAAACATGCCGCATGTGGCCTACGAAGTCGACAGTATCCAGGCCGCTGCCAAAGGGTTGAAACAGCTGCTCGCACCGTTCGACGCGGGGATCGCCGTTGTCGGCTTCTATCAGACGACCGACGGCGCGGTTGTCGAATTCATGGAAATGAAAAAGGAGCAGTGATCGACATGCCGCACATCAGTCGTG
Source organism: uncultured Pirellulaceae bacterium (assembly GCA_964607555.1). Taxonomy (GTDB): domain Bacteria; phylum Planctomycetota; class Planctomycetia; order Pirellulales; family Pirellulaceae; genus JAJSAJ01. Next base: position 6,189 of record CAZSOG010000166.1, read on the forward strand.
TTCTCGTCACCGGCGCGAGTGGCAAACTGGGGGGACCGCTCTGCGCAGCGCTGCTGGCCAATGGTTACCAGGTGATCGGCGTTTCCCGACGTCCGTCCGTGGAGATTGCCGGAGTCGAACAGATCCAGGCCGATGTTGGCGATACGGTTGCCATGGACGAGTTAGTTTCGCGGAGCGATGCCGTGATCCACTTGGCCAGCTGCAAGGAGGATCGCGATGCGTTCATACCGGTCAGCGTCCAGGGCACCTTCAACGTGCTCGACGCGGCCATGCGCATCAGGCGTCCAAAGCGTGTGATCCTGGCCGGCGGCGATGCGGTCAACGGAATCTACTTCAACCCGCAACCGGTGCCGATCCGTGAGGATATGCCAATGATAGCGTATCCCGGCTACTATGCGCTTTCAAAGGTCGTCGAGGAGACGCTATTTCAACAGTTCTTTTATCAAGCGAACGTGCCAACGGTGATCTGCCGCATGTCGTGGGTCCATGCGGAAGATGACATCCTGAACCACCTGACCGTGGCGGGCGAGGAATTCGGGATCCCGGTATGGAGCGAACTGATGGACGAGCAGCAGCGGTCCGCGTTTGCTGACGGACATGACGCGGCCGTGGCGTTGCGGCATCCCGACGGCAAACCCATGCGGCGGCATATCGTGGCGGTCGAAGATTGCGTCCAGGCATTCCTTCGCATGCTCGAAACCGATGGAATCGAGGGCCAGACATACCATATCGCGATGAACGATCCGTTCGATTATGTCGAGGCAGCCGCCTACGCCGCCGAACGTCTTGGTATCGAGGTGCTCGACCTGGTTGATCCGGTCGGCCAGGATTTCTGCGTCGATGTGACGAAGGCTCGATACCAGCTCGGCTACCAACCCCGATACGACATTCGCGGCCTGATCGATCGCGCGATCCAATTCCGAGAATCGGGCCAACCACGCCGCCCGCGCACGGGCGCCAAGGGATAGGAGTGCTATCATGAGCGGTTTGAAAGAACAGACCATCCTTGTCACCGGCGGCACCTCGGGCATCGGCAAGGCATGTACGGAGCTCTTCGCGCGCTCCGGGGCCAAGGTCGTCACGATGTCGATCCAGGACCAGGCCGGCAAAGAGCTCGCCGAACAGCTTCGCGGCGAAGGCCACAACTGCGTTTTTCATTACGGTGACGTCAGCCAAGAGGATGATGTGAAAGCGGCCGTCGACCTGGCAGTTGATACATTCGGCCGCCTGGACGCGGTGCATTCCAATGCCGGCGTGCTGCGTAACCAGAAGATCACCGATCTGACGCTCGATGACTTTCACCTGTTGATCAATGTGAACCTGCTTGGCCCGGTGTTGATCTGCAAACATGCAATTCCGGTGATGCAGCGTCAGGGTAAGGGCTGCATCTGCTTTACCACGTCGGTGGCCGCCGATATCGGTTTCCCGGAACATGCCGTGTACGCGGCATCGAAAGCGGCGATCGTCGCTTTGATGCGAAGCCTGACAACCGATCACGGCCCACAAGGCATCCGCTTCGTGGCCGTTAGCCCCGGCACGATCGACACGCCCATGCTGGCCGCCTCCTGCGAAGGCTGGGACCAACCGAAAGAAGTGCTGTACGCCGAAGTCGCCAAGAAGATCCCCGTGCAGCGCATGGGACAGCCATTGGACGTCGCCCAGACCGTCGCTTTCTTGCTGAGCGATGATGCCGGGTTCATCAACGGCAGCGTCATCCAAATCGAAGGTGGGACGCGCGCACTGCCACCTTGGGGAGGCCGCGCGGAAGCCCGGGCCACGGCACTGAAACCGATAAGGAGCATCACAGTAAACGCGTACAGGTGCTGGACCCCGGTCGCCTGCGGGTGGGATCCCCCCCCCCCCCC
>CAZSOG010000167.1:0-7994 GCA_964607555.1 uncultured Pirellulaceae bacterium
AGCGCTGCGCATGCGAGGGCGTACTCCCTTATGGGTTGCGGGCCACCCGCGTTAGGAAGGAGGTGGGACTCTTGAAATTACCCAAACTGTCCAAAAGGAGTCAGACGTCATTTCGTCCATTTGAGGATCGCGCCGGTCGCGGCGCTGGTGGCCATGGACGCGTACTTGGCGAGGCATCCGGTGGTATAACGCGGCGCGGGGGCCGTCCATGCCGCTCGACGTTCGGCCAATTCAGCGTCAGTCAATCGCACGCTCAGTGTACGCCCCGGGATGTCGATTTCGATGATGTCACCATTGCGGATCAGGCCGATGGCGCCCCCGGCGGCTGCTTCCGGACTCACGTGTCCGATACACGCGCCGGCGGTGCCGCCACTGAACCGCCCATCGGTGATCAGCGCGACGGTCTTGGCCAGTTCCGGGTTTGCTTTGATATAGCTGGTTGGGGCGAGCATTTCCTGCATCCCGGGCCCCCCCTTTGGGCCTTCATAGCGGATCACCACGACGTCACCGGCGTTTACCTTGCTGCCGAGGATTCCCGCGCACGCATCCTCTTGGCTCTCGAAGATAACGGCAGGTCCCGTGTGTTGGAGCATTTCCGGATCGACGCCGGCGGTCTTGACGATCGCCCCGTCCTCGGCCAGATTCCCGTACAGCACGCTGAGGCCCCCTTCGGGCGAATAGGCACTCTCGACTGTACGAATGCAATCGAACGGGTCGAACTCGCCGCTTTGCACATCATGCAATACGCCGACCCCGCCTGCGATGGCGTTCGCCGTGGTGACGCTCAACTCACCTCGTTTAGCCTGGCTGAGTCCCTCGAGTTGCACGGACTCGCCGCGGGCGCGAATATCGTTGGTGGCGATGCGCTGTCCGATCGTATCGCCGGTGACGGTCAGTGTCTGGTCGTGCAGCAGCTCCGGCTTGCCACGGAGGATTTCGCCCAAGATCGTCGTGATTCCGCCGGCGGCGTGGATATCTTCCATATGGTACAGGCGTCCATCCTTGCCGGCCGACGGCGCGACTTTGCAGATATTGGGTGTGCGTCGCGACAGCATGTCGATGTCTTTCATCGTAAACGGCACGCCGGCTTCGTGAGCAATCGCGAGAATATGCAGTACCGTGTTGGTTGACCCACCCATGGCCATATCCAGAGTCATGGCGTTGTCAAACGCCGCGCGCGTCATGACGTCGCGTGGTTTGGGTCCGTCGGCCAGCGCCATTTCGACAATCCGCCGCGCCGCCGCGGCGTACAGCCGCTTGCGGTCCTCACTGGTCGCCAGCATCGTGCCGTTGCCGGGCAATGCGATTCCCAACGCCTCCGCCAGGCAGTTCATGCTGTTGGCCGTGAACATGCCCGAGCAGCTGCCACAGGTCGGGCAGGCGTTGTTTTCAATGTCCGTCAACGTGCGGTCATCCATCCGGCCCGCCGAATGCTGACTGACGGCATAGAACGCATCGATCAAATCGACGCGTTTGCCATCCGAGGTTCGCCCTGCTTCCATCGGCCCGCCACTGACGAAAATCGTCGGGATATTACAACGGGCGGCCGCCATCATCATCCCCGGGATGATCTTGTCACAGTTGGGAACGCAGATCATCGCGTCGAAGCGGTGCGCCTCGATCATCGACTCAACGCAATCCGCGATCAACTCGCGACTGGGCAACGAGAACTTCATCCCGGCATGCCCCATGGCGATCCCGTCATCGATCCCGATCGTATTGAAAATAAACGGCACGCCGCCCGCATCGCGCACTTGGCGTTTGATGAAATAGCCGACCTTATCCAAGTGCGCATGGCCCGGAACAATCTCGACAAACGAGTTGACGACGGCGATCAGCGGCTTGTCAATGTCCGCATCCGTGAAATTTCCGGTACCCTTAAGCAAGCTCCGATGTGGTGCTCGTTCAACACCCTTCTTGACCAAGTCGCTTCTCATTTGTTTCATGCCTTTCCAGATCGAGAAATACACGGGATGAGCAGGGCAAGAAAATGATGGGCAAGAATATAAGATCAGTGTTCCCTTGCCGTCCGATACTATTCTTGCCTTGAATCCTCACGTTTCCTCGTGAAAATAACTGCCGTGCAACAGGCCGCCCTGCATTAAGCTAAACACCGACCGAATTTCGAATCGCTTGTTTTTCCGCGTCTGCTTTTCTTTTCTTAGAACCGGTAACAAAAACGCCTCGGCCGAGTGTCTCTCCGCCTCTTCGACAGACGTGGACGTTCGTCGTATCTGTTTGAAACCAAGTTTTGTTACCACCTCGAGTTTCTTATTTCTTATTTCTTATTTCTAATTTCTTATTTTTTATTTCTTATTTTTTATTTCTTATTTTTTATTTCTTATTTCTTATTTCTTATTTCTAATTTCTTATTTTCCCCCAACTCTGAATCGGCTCATTATAAGTCCTATGTCACTCCGTGCGAAGGCGGCGTCGTTCCATGATACGGCCCATCATGCGAGGGGGGCCCGCGCGCGGACCACCGAGTGCATCGTCTCGTGTTGGCGCACCAGTTCCACGTCCGTGAACGAGGCGGTTTCCAAATCCTGTCGGATTTCGGCCAGCGCGTAGGTATTGCCCGCTTGGGTTGCCGTCAACATGTTGACGGCGAACAGGGCACCGGCCGGTGGCCGCGTATGGTCCGGCTCCATCACGATGTCACGGATATACACCCAGCCACCGGGCACGACGGCGGCGGCGATCCGTTGAAACAAGACACGGTTTTGTTCGCGCGAATTCTGATGAATGATGGCACTGACCCAGACCAGATCGGCACCGGTCGGCAGAGGATCGGTGTAGAAGTCGCCGGCGACCAATCGGACTCGATCGGCGTGGGGCGAGGTGGCGATACGGCGTTTGGCCAGCGGCAAAACGTTCGGTAAATCAAACAGGATCGCCGTGGCCCCGGACGCGGCATCCAACCAAGCGAGTGTCCACGAACCGGTCGCGCCGCCCAGATCGAGAATGCATCGGGCGCCGTCAGGGCAGATTTCCCGTACCAAGGGCCCGGCAACTTCCCGAGACACGACATGCATCGCCTCGATGAACGAGGCGTTATCCGCCTCATCTCCTCGAACACTTGGGCCAGGTTCCGCCGGCGCGCCGCTCTGCACCGTCCATGGCAACCGTGCCCACCGTCGCAGGCAGGTCGCCTGATGACGCAACATGGGCAGGATCGATTGTTCCGAATCATCCTGAACGAACGTGACCAGATGGTCCGGCACCCGATATTGTCCGGCCTCTTTGTTCAGTATCCCAATCGCCGTGAGCGCATCGAGTAGAATCGTGACAGCGCGGAGATCGCAGTTCAGACGCTCCGCCAACGCGTCACTCGAGCCTGGCGTGGCGACCAGGTTTTCGAAGATGCCAAGATCCGCCGCCGCCGCCAAAATACATGGCACCTGATAGTCGCGCATTGCTTCAAGGAGTTGCTCACCCGTTTCGGTTTTCATTTGCGAGTATCCTTTCCCTCGAGGACGAGGCCCGGTAACGAGTCTCTAATTTGGTCGAATGATGGAAGCCGTACTACAGACGAACAGAAAACCCGGTTATGATAAAACATCGGGAACTCGACAGTATAGCAGAACTTCCCGCAGGTTGTTTATCCGCTTCTTCGACGGACAAGCACTTCGTCGTACAAGATTTCATTCAGGAACCACGCCATGCAGCGCCGTCATTTTCTCAAGACCAGTCTGCTCACGTCCGGGCTCGCGTGGATGACGCGTTATGGAGCGGCGACGGTGGCCGGCACGCCGGATGAACTTCGAGTCGGGCTGGTCGGTGCCGGACGTCAGGGACGCATTTTATTGAGCGCGGCCGTCGCCATTCCTGGGATCCGAATTGCCGCGGTTTGCGACATATGGCCGTATGCCCAAAACTATGCGGAGAAATATCTGGCACGCTACGGAATGAAAGCGGCCGTCTATTCGGATTACCGCCGGATGCTGGATGGCCAGACCGCGCTGGATGCCGTGTTGATCGCGACCCCCGACTTCGTGCATGCCGACCAGGCAAACGCTTTCTTGCAGTCGGGCACGCACGTCTATTGCGAACCGATGTTGGCCCACGACCTGAGCGCCGGACGATCGATTCTAAAAATCGCGAAAGAAACGGGGAAGCTGCTCCAAGTCGGCTACCAGCGTCGCAGCAACCCGGTCTACCGGCATGTGTTGTCCAAGTTGCTCGACGATGCGGAGCTTGTCGGGGAAATGACCAATGTCCAGACCCAATGGGCCACGCCCGTCCAGCAACCACGCGGATGGCCGCGCCGGTATGAGATTCCCGGCGCGGACTTGCGGCGACACGGGTATGGGAGCATGACAGAGTTTCGCAACTGGGTCTGGTATCCGAAGTACAGTGGTGGGCCATACTGCAATTTTGTCGCGCCCCAACTGGACGTGTGTCGTTGGTTTCTCGGCGCGGCACCGACCAGCGTGTTGGCGACGGGCGACGCCAGTTTCTATCCCGATTTGCCCGGCTTGGACACGGTCATGGCCATTTATGAAATACCTGCCGAAACGACACGCAAGATCATGGTTGGCTCAAGCATGTTGACCAACACCAGTGCCGGCGGGGAACGTCGTTTCGAGCGATTTCTGGGCACGGAGGGCTCCGTGCAAGTCTCCGATAACGCGCGGTGGATTGAGGTGTGTCGCGAGGCGGATGCGCCGAGTTGGGATGCGTGGCTACGGAAAAAATACGTGGTCCAACCGAAAAAAAAGGCGCTGCCGGTCGGCAGCGCCATGAATGAGGTGCGGGTCAGCGGCGAGGTCGAAAAATACGAGTTGCCGGCGATCCAGCAGCTGCCCGAATGCCAGGCCCACTTGGCGAATTTTTTCGCGTCAGTTCGCGGCCAACAGCAACTCAACTGCACCGGGCGCGATGCATGGCCCAGCCATGTAGCGGCCTGGCGCACGCTGGAAGCCGTCAAGACGCGGAAGACATTGGCTTTGGATGCCGCCGCGTACAGAGTTTGACGCGCGTCCGCGGAGTGACCATGCAGACCGACCGTACCATGATGTGTCGCCAGGCGATGGGAACCGAGTTCCAGATCACGGTGGCCCATCCGGATGCCGTGTATGCCCGCCAGGCAATGCAAGCCGCGCTGGACCAGTTGTCGGTCATCGAATCACGGCTCAGTCGCTTCATCATGTCCAGTGACATCAGCCGTCTGAATCAAGCGGCACCGGGCGAGTCGATTGTCGTGGACGTCAGCACCTATGATTGTCTGCGGCACGCGTTGCAACTGGAACGCGAAACGGGGGGCGCATTCAACATTGCATACGCTTCCGTTCCACGAGTATCCAGTGGGCGGGCGATTTCGCTGGATGCCCGTCGCCCGTTGGTCTGCGTCAGGGTTGCCGGAGTGCGGCTGGATATGGGCGGGATTGGCAAGGGGTTCGCGCTGGACCAAATGGCCGACCTGCTGTGCCAGTGGGACATTCGCCGCGTTCTTTTGGCGGCCAGCGCGAGCACGCTCCTGGCGGTTGCTCCCCCTTCGCCCCAAAGCGGTGGCTGGCCGGTCCATTTTGGGGCGGGACGGCAACGTGTCACCGTGACTCTGTGTCGCAGTGCCATCAGCGGCACGGGAACGGAAGTAAAAGGCCGACACGTGACGGATCCGGCCACCGGGCGACCCGCGGCGCGGCGCGACCAGGTCTGGGCGCAAGCACCGACCGGCACGTGGGCCGACGCGCTGTCGACCGCTTTCTTCGTTATGGATGACCAGCATATTCGCTCGTTTTGCAGAAGCCACCCGCAAGTTCGCGGCTGGGTGCAGTCCGCCGAAGGCCGGCCCATTCAAATCGGTGCCCGGGCCGTTGCACCGCCCCCCAAATAAATGGACAATGGATGGATCACGCAATGGCGGGCGACGTGGGGACGATCGCACCGAGATTCGCAAACAGCACCTGGATGGGAGCATTCATCATGCCACGCAACACGCAGGTTATCGCACGTATCGTGCTGCTCGCAAGTCTTGTTTTCAGTACGACATGGAGCCTGGCGAGTGATCCACCCGCGCAACCGAAGTCGTTCAGGAACCCGTTCTTCGCATTCTGCTTCGACCAGTACGATGCGAAGAATCGAACGCTGCAACAGCAGGCCGACATGGTCAAGCAGCTCGGGTTCGATGGCGTGGGACACGTTGGACTCGACGACTTGGAACAGCGACTCAAATCACTCGACGCCGTGGGATTGCAACTGTACCTGGCCGGTACGACCGTGAACCCGGTGCAACCGGCAACCAGCTATCTTCCGGAAATCCAGATGGTGTTACCCCTGCTGAAGAACCGGCCGACGGTTTTGTACCTGATCTTGGATGGCCTGCCGGCAAATGATCAGGCGGCGGTCGATGCCCTGCGGCGTATCGCGGACGAAGCCAATAAATGGAACGTGCGCGTCGCGATTTATCCCCATACGGGCAACTGGGTTTGCCGAGTGGATCATGCCGTGCGTTTGGCGAAACTGGTGAAACGCCCGAACTTCGGGGTGATCTTCAACCTGTGTCACTGGTTGAAAAATGAGGGTCCCGAGCACCTTCGTGAAACGCTTCGGGACGCCCTGCCCTACCTGTTTGTCGTCACGATCAACGGCGCCGATCGGGCGGGCAAGAGCGACCGCGGTTGGAAGCGGCTGATCCAACCGTTGGATCGGGGCACGTACGACGTGCCGTCGCTCGTGCAAACTCTGCACGAACTGGGCTACCGTGGCCCCATCGGCCTGATGTGCTGGGCGATCACCGGCGACGCACGTGAGCATCTGCAGCGCTCAATCAACACGTGGCAACGGTGGCGGGCGCGGTAGCGATCTCACCGGATCCGGACCGCTTTCCAGCGCGCGTCGCCACACTCCGGCGACGGCATGTCGTGTGTGACGAACAAGACGCATCGGCCATTACGCCAGTTCGGGCGCAAGTGTTTGCCGACATCCACCGTGCCTGCCCGCACGCGCTCGCGCGACGTGATCTGTCGGATCTCGACGTCCCGCGCGCGGATCACTTGCACGGGCTGCCATCCGCTCAAATCATCCGGCCATTGCCGCCACTGGACCACGCGACCACTATCGTTGGCCGCTGCCAGACCAACTGCGGCCAACGCACCGATGACTCCGTCATTCGTGCCGCCAAGTCCTTCCAAATAGACGCCGTTTCGAGCCGCAATGTCATGTGCTTCATCTCGATCGACTAATTCCTGTTGGCAGCGCTCCGCGAAGTCAATGATCTCCGAGCCGACGTCCGTCGCGACGCACAGCCCCGGATCGCTCCCCGGGATGAAGTCGTCACGCATTATCTGACTCAGTCTGTTTATCAGGACCGCAATCGGCGGCTCGACCACCCCGGGTCCGCCATGGCGAAAGACCAATGATGCCGATCCGTTTTTCGAAGTGCACGGAACACGTGGATCTTCGAGCAACTGGTGGCGTACAATACGATCGCAAGCGTACTTGTCGGCGACGGCGCGCGACATCGCTTTGGCCAGCTGATTGGTCCCCCGAGTCGCCAGCGTGTCCGTATCGTCAATGCCTACGTAGATCATGGGTGTCGGGTTCTTTGAAGAAGAAATAAGAAATTAAAAATTAAAAATGGGAAATAAGAAATGGGAAATGGGGGAAGGGTTCATGGAGATTGGTTCGGTGGGAGAATACCTCTTAGAGGCTTTAACAAAAGTGATTTGGCAGAGTGTTTAACGGCTTCTTCGACGGATGGGGACGTCTATCGTACATGTTTGAAATCACGTTTTGCGACAGCCTGAGAAACTAACGAGGTTACCCACCTCCAACCAACTTGCGCATGGCGGTGCGATGGAGACCTTCGGTCGCTTCCGTGCGGGGGCAGGAGACCCGCGCACAGCGCTGTATTCTCTCAACGGCACCCGGACCAACCACTTTCTTCATAACGCGGGCTTCGCCCGCAACCCACAAGGGAGTACGCCCTTGTTCGGCGGCGCTCCCGTTGTTCGCTTCGAAACATGCGCGCACGGTGCGCGCATGTGGCA
>CAZSOG010000168.1:0-7983 GCA_964607555.1 uncultured Pirellulaceae bacterium
CTCAAAGCCGGTGAATCCAGCCACCGTTAGTTCCGTGCAGCAAGAAACGAGCTCGGAACCGGGTGCGATTCGATTGAAGCAGCCAACACCGCAAGGGTAGGGGAGACGACATGAAGATCTCTGCAGAGGGAATCGTAGCCATCGTGCTTGCCGTGCTGCCGATCGGCGGCGTGCAGGCAGCCGACCAGCAGGCGAACTACAACCATCGCCATCCCAATGTCGTGCTGATCATGACCGATGATCAAGGATACGGCGATTTGCATTGCCATGGCAACGAGCTGATCGACACGCCGAACCTGGATCGTCTGGCAAAACAGAGCACCGAGTTCGATCGGTTTTACGGCATGTGCGAGAACATGGACGAAAATGTCGGGCGGCGTCTGAAGCAGCTCGACAAATGGAAACTCGCCGACAATACGATTGTGCTGTTCCTGACCGACAACGGCCCCAACGGGCACCGCTACAACGCCGGCATGCGCGGCAAGAAAGGCAACGTCGACGAAGGTGGTGTGCGCGTGCCGCTGTTCGTGCGTTGGCGGGGAAAGATCGAGCCCGGCACACTCCGCCCCCATCCGGACAATCCGCGCTACTTCACCGATGACACAGGCCGAGCCGTCTACTTGACCGGTTCGCACACGTGGCTCGACCTGCAGGAGGGCGTTCTGGACGGCCGGCGCTTGGAATTTGACTACGAACGATTTCTCAGTTTTCTTGAGCGGCATCACCACAACTTTTTTCGGCTTTGGGCATGGGAGGCTCCGTACTGGGTACTTCCGGACTCGCGGCGCGTGGCGCTCAGCCCGTTGCCATTTGCCCGCACGGGGCCCGGCAAGGCCAAGGACGGTGCCCTAAAATTCGACCTGGCCAAGTTCAATCCGGTATACTTCGAGCGTTTGCGACAGCGTGTCGAAGCCGCTCAACAACGGCACATCTACGTTGGTGTGATGTTGTTCCAGGGATTCAGCGTGGCGCGCAAGAGCAAACGCCGCAAGGAATCACCGTGGTCGGCACATCCTTTCAATGGGGCGAACAACATCAATGGAATCGACGGCGATAAGAATGGCGACGGCGAAGGCTACGAGGTGCACGCACTTGCCGAGGCGCGCATTACGCGAATCCAGGAGACATACGTGCGGCGCGTGATTGACGCCGTGGGCGATTTCGACAATGTGATTTACGAGATTTCCAACGAGAGTCACGGCGCGTCGGCGCCGTGGCAGTATCACATGATCGACTGGATCCACCGGTACGAAAAGACCAGGCCCAAACAACATCCGGTTTGGATGTCGTACACATGGGATGGCATTGCCGGCCGTGGCAAGGATGCCGATCTATTCGACAGCCCGGCCGAGGCGGTCGCGCCGCGCGGCAAGAATTCAGGCGGCGGTCACGGCAAGACCAGTTATGCAAATGACCCGCCGGTGGCGGACGGTTCAAAAGTGATCATCGCGGACACCGACCATCTTTGGGGAATCGGCGGCAGCGCCGATTGGGTGTGGAAATCCTTCACGCGCGGCTTGAACCCGATCTTCATGGACCCCTATTGCAACTCGCCTTACGATCCGAAACCAAAGCCCGATCCTCAGTGGGAACCGATCCGCCGGGCCATGGGGCAAACGCAAGATTACGCCCGGCGAATGGACCTGGTGCACATGACGCCCTCGGATGACCCCAACGTTTGCTCAACGCGTTTCTGCTTGCACAACCCCGGAAGAGAATACCTGGTTTATCAACCGAACTCAGGGCCGATCTCACTGCAACTTGAGGAAGGACAATACGGTTTCGAGTGGTTCGATCCAGGCAAGCAGATGGTGGTCACTTCCGGCAGTTTGCCATGGCGTGGAGGAACGCGGACTTTCACGCCACCCATCCAGAGTGCGGCTGTGCTCTACCTGTGTGTGCCGACGGAAGGACAAGCCGGGACAAGGTCAAGCACTCGCCAAAGCAGGAGCCATCGCGATGACCCCGGATTATTAATGAAAGGAGCTAAGCAATGAGAGTGTCCAACCATGGTCTGACGAATCCGTTGACGCTTGCACTTCTGTTGATGAGCGTCTGGGGGGCGGCAGCAAACGGCGAGGAGCCATCGAAGCATGGCTTATCGAAATCGGTGATCTACAAAACAATTGGAACACGGAAGTTGCGGCTCGATATCGACCTGCCTGCCGGGTGGAAAGCGAGCGACAAGAGACCGGCGATCGTGTTTTGGAGCGGTGGCGGATTTCGCAATGGCGGCACGGGCCAATTCCAGGCGCAGGCGCGATACCTTGCCGATCGCGGCATGGTTGCTTTTCGCGCCGAGTATCGCGACCTGACAAAGGATAAGGCGACGATCTCCATCTGTCTGGAGGATGCGGCGAGCGCCATGCGTTGGATTCGTGCCCACGCGGCCGAGTACGGCGTCGATCCGGATCGCATTGTTGCGTCCGGCGGTTCCGCCGGAGGATTCCTTACTTCAACGCAAAGGTCTGGCAACAAAGGAGCCTACCATGAGAACTCGCAATCTACTTCTAACCGCGGTAGTCATAGTGTTGCCCGCAATCGCTCTGGCTCAGACGCGGCCCAAGCCGCCGATTCCGCCCCGCATTCTGCAGCGGTTCGACAAGGACGGCGATGGCACGCTCAATGCGCAGGAGCGTGCCGCGTTTGAAAAGGCGCGACAAGATCGTAGCCGAAATCAGTCGCGGCGCGGATTCAAGGGCGCGGAACCCGTGCCGCCGGGCATCGCGCTGGAAAAGGACGTGGTCTATGCCAAGGCCGGCGATTTCGAGCTCCTGCTTGACATTGCCTATCCCAAGAAGACCACGCCACGCCGGCCGGCGATCGTGCACATCCATGGCGGCGGGTGGCGCAACGGCAGCAAGAACTCGCGCACGGCCCTCACGTACGCGCGGATGGGGTACGTCGGCGTCTCAATCAACTATCGGCTCAGCGGTGATGCGCCGTTCCCGGCCGGCGTGCACGACTGCAAGGCGGCCATCCGCTGGGTTCGAGCCAATGCCGCCAAGTACGGAGTGGATCCCGACCGCATCGGAGTTATCGGGGGTTCAGCCGGCGGGCATCTGTGCGCGCTGTTGGGCACCTCCGGCGACGATCCTTATCTGGAAGGCAAGCTGGGCAATCTCCAGTTCTCCAGCCGAGTGCAGTGTGTCATCGACCAGTGGGGGCCGACCGATTTTCTGCGCATGGACGACGTGCGCGGCACGATTCACCACTTGGGACCGAACTCGCCCGAGTCGTTGTGGATTGGCGGGCCGATCACCGAGCACAAAGACCTGGTCCGCAAGGCGAATCCCATCACGTACGTCGATCCGAAGGATCCGCCGATTCTCATTATTCACGGCGAGGAAGACCACACCGTGATTATCGGTCAGTCGGAGCTGTTGTACGAAGCACTCAAGAAAGCGGGCGTCGAAACGAAGTTTGTTCGCGTCAAGAACGCCGGCCATGGCCTGCGGCCGACGCCGCCCGGAGCACGGATCAGCCCCAGCCGCGAAAAACTCGACAAGCTGCGCGCCGACTGGTTCCGCACGCATCTCGGATCGGGAGGCAAGTAAGCATGGCAGACTACCTCGGACAAGAAGGACGGCGCCGCCGCAACCTGGTGACGGCGCTGCTCGCCGTTCTTGCGGTTTGCTCATCCGCCTTGGGCCGGCCGCCTTCGGTGTTGCTGGTGCGGCCGCGATCGGACCATGTCGGGCTGTACGAAAAAGTCGAGTTGATCATCGAGCTGGACGCGCAATTCGGTAATCCTTTTGATCCCGATGAAATCGACGTCCAAGTCGAGCTGACGTCGCCGTCGGGCGCAACGCGGCGTATCTGGGGGTTCTTCAATCCGACCACCGCGGACAGCCTGTGGATGGCGAGATTCTCACCGACGGAAGTCGGCCAATGGAGATACACGGTTTGCGTGCGGGATATCAACGGGGCGGCGACCGGCGAACCCGGCACGATTCAAGTCGAACGGTCCCCACAACATGGGTTCATCAAGATCGCTCCGAACGGCCGCTACCTGCGATACGATGACGGAACCGCCTTTTATGGCATTGGCCTGTGGTACAACGACGGGCCTGTTCCCGAGATGCAAGGTGTGATCCAGGAGCAACAACTGGTCGAACTCAAGAAGCGCGGCGTCAACTTCGTGTGTTCGCGCATCCCGCTGCTGGAAACCGTGGCGACGATCAGCAAAGAAGCGAGAGCCGCCATCACGGGGCGCGTTGCCTCCCACAACGTGTTTTTCCCAGCTGCTGAATGCATGTCTATTACATCCGGAGACTGTTGTCAAACACGCATCTCTTACCGGCCAATTTCTCCAATTGGCAATCTTCGCCTCGTCGAGACAGAACCGTTCGCCCAGTTCAACAGGTTGAGTGGCATGGGCGGTTGCCCCCGTGCATCGTGTTGTCGAGGATTTCTTCAGCAGCGACGATCCTTTCATTCGGGAAACCGTGCTTGCGAATGTCGAGAAGTGTCGCAAAGCGGATTGATTCTCCAAGCATGAAGACCTACGATTGATGCACTAAGAACCCTTCACAAAACTTGGTTTCAAGCATGTACGATGGACGTCCACGTCCGTCGAAGAAACGGATAAACATTTTGCCAAAGCAGTTTTGTTACAGGTTCCAAGGAGATTCATGCACCAAGAGAACAGGAGCCAGCCATACGATGTTTCGTTGCGTATTCGTATCACTTGTCCTGACGGGGACGTCATTCAGTCACATCGCGCCGGCTGCGGACCCGCCGAATGCGGGGCTCGCGGCGAAGTACGTGGGCGATGTCGGCATCGCCCACGACGCGGCGGTTGTCTTCGCCGAGGATTTCGAGACGGGAAGTCTCGCCGAGCTCGCCAAGCGTTGGGGATACGCTTCCAACAAGAATGGCAAGGTGCACGCGTTCAGCGAGGACGTCCCGCCCGGCAGCGCGGGACGCCGTTCGCTGCAGATGACGGGCACCCTGGGTGAGAACTCGGGCGGCGACCTGTACACGGTATTCAAACCGGGACTGGATAAGGTCTACCTGCGTTTCTACACGAAATTCGCCGCGGACCACGGTTACGAACACCATTTCGTTGCCCTTGGGGGTTACAATCCGCCGACGCCATGGCCGAACCCGCGCGCGGGGACGCGCCCGCGTGGCGATGATCGCATCGCCGTATTTATTGATCCGCAGGGGCACTACGGCCGGTATCCACCGATGGGCATCTGGGGACTCTATACCTACTGGAGCGAAATGAAGGTTTCCGCCGATGGCCACTATTGGGGTAATGTGTTGAGCCCGGCGCGAGCGGTTCCGGTCCCGCGCGGGAAATGGATATGTGTGGAGCTGATGATCCAGTTGAACTCCGCGCCGGACCAGCGCGACGGTGAACTCAAGTTGTGGATCGACGGCAAGTTGGTCATGGACTTAGCCAAGGGCATGCGCCGGGGACCGTGGTCCGGCATGGGCTTCAAGCTGGTCGAGTCAGGTGGCGTACCGTTCGAGGGCCTGCGACTGCGCACGAGCATGGATCTGAAGATCAATCACGTTTGGCTTGAGCACTACGTCGATGCGGGCGCCCAGGCGCAGAACAAGGTGCGTAATCCCAATCGCTCAAACCGTGTTTGGTTCGACGATATCGTGGTCGCCAAGTCTTATATCGGTCCCATCCACGCTGAACAGAATACCGGTGGCGAGAAGAAGACCAAGATGCGACCGCACGCAACCGCAACCGGGCCGACCGCGGATGACGGCGGTAGACAAACGGCCGTGAGTCGCGCGACCGGGACACGATACGAAGTGGTCCCAATAGACAACGTGGCATATCGACCCAACGCGGTCTTCCTTCACCAGGAGGATTTGCGCAGCCCAAGATTCAGAGAACTAAGAAGCCGCTACCGGTTGGATGAGGTCATCCATAACCAGACCGACGAGTTCCAGAAGATCCTGGTGCTGCGTAACTGGATACGGCGCCGCATCGTTACGGATCACGGCAAACCGGCGGTCGACAACGACGACGTTCTGCGGATTCTGGCGGCAGGGCCCCAAGGTGGGAATTACCAGTGCGGGCACCTTTCCAAGGTTCAGAATGCCGTGATGAATGCAATGGGGTTCGTGACCCGGTGTGTATTCGCGGGCGCCGGCGAGAGACAGACACCGCTCTCCGGAGCCCATGGTGTGAACGAGGTTTGGTCCAATACGTACACCAAGTGGATACTGATGGATGCGGAACATGACTCGCATTTCGAAAAGAACGGGGTGCCGCTCTCCGCGCTCGAGATTCGCGACGCTGTATTGCGCGACGGGGCCGTCAACGTCGTTCGCGTGCGGGGACCGGACCGGAAGCCGGTTGCGCGAGTCGGCGACGATACCTGGGGCCAAACACCACGGACGTACACTTGGATATCCTGGTATCTGGATGGGAATCGGCACTCGATCTGGCCGAAGCGGATATCGAGCATCGAGGTGGTTTACGACGACGAGTACTGGCGAAGTCACACCTGGTACCGTGGCGGGAAAAAACACTGGGCCTACGACGCCGGTTACTTCCGCACGATCAAGGACCGGAAGCTAATCGAATGGACGCCCAATGTTCTCGATGTAAAGACACGTATTGACGGCGCTGAGGCAGAACTTCGAATCACATCATGCACGCCCAATCTCAAGCAATACGAGATAAAGAGCCCTGGCGGTGAGTGGCGCCCTGTTGCGAGCCGATTCGCGATACATCTCTCGGCCGATCGCGAGCAACGGCTACTGCGCGCCGTGAACCGCGCAGACGTTTGTGGACCGGAGTACCACTGGGGGATCGCGCGTCGATAACTCCATCGAGTGAGCTGCACTCGTGCCAGGCACCTGAGTTCCCTCGAAAAGGGTACCAAATGGCCTGGTCCGAATTGTTCAGGGGGTTTTCTTTTTCGTGGGTCCATAATTGACTTTGCGTACCGCGTCCAACTGGCGCTGTCGGTCGCCCGTTGTGAGCCGAATGTTCCGGTAACGCTTCAGGATTGGTGGGGTGGGATCGGTCAGGCAAGAACACACTTTGGACGGGTGGCGGCTATGTGAAGGAGTTGAGCATCGCCGAGATCGCGGACAAGCTCATCACAACAGGCCGGGTTCAACCGATGATCCTCGTTGCACCGGACTGTCACAACGCCTATCGTGGCAGCTGGTACGCGAATTCGCCGGTGACCGGCAATTGGGAAGATTTCGTTACCAGGGACTTGGTTCATTGCATCGACGCTGAGTATCGCACGATTCCCAATCGCACGAGCCGCGGCATTGCGGGTCATTCCATGGGCGGGCACGGCGCGATTCGGCTCGCGATGAAACACCCGGAACTTCACTCGGCCCTTTATGCAATGTCACCCGCGTGGGACGTCTTTGCCGAGACGATTAAGAACCCCTACACAACGGACTTCATAGCGGCGCGGACCAAGCGACGTGACCAATTCGGCGGTCTATTATGGCGGGCCCAGGCTTGCATTGCGTTGGCGGCCGCCATTGCGCCGAATCCGAAGGCGAAGCCTTTTTTCGGCGAATTGCCACTCGACGCGAATGGCAAGCTTGTACAAGCTGCCTGGAAAAAGTGGCTCCGGAACGACTTGGCCACGACGATGCTGGCCAAGTACCGGGACAACCTCCGCACGTACAAAGCGATTGCCATCGACGCTGGGAGCAAGGAAGATCTCTTTCCCATGATTGTCATGTTTTCAAAGGCCCTAAAAAAGGCCGGCGCAAAACACTCATTTGAGATGTTCGACGGTACACACGTAGATCACGTCGCTAGTCAATTCGAAACGAAAGTGCTGCCGCTTTTTTCGAGAACTTTCCAATCTGCTGAATTACTGCGAGCGGCGCCGGCCGATTAGACCGCCAAGAAGGCGGGCCCATGTATCCGACACGTTCGCAAGATCGACACGATTAGAGTCTTCGGTTGTAAAATGCGCGCACCGTGCGCGCATGTTTCCAAGCGAACAACGGGAGCGGCGGAACGAGGACGTACTC
>CAZSOG010000169.1:0-7951 GCA_964607555.1 uncultured Pirellulaceae bacterium
AAAAACTTGACTCAAGATCATCAAATTTCCGCCCATAAGGTCTCTAACGCGGGCCTCCCGCATTAGGTCTATTTCTTGCGTGATGCGGTGTTGAAGTCTCCGGTCAACTTGTGGTCCTTTGTTCTTCCCCACCAGGTTCTTGCCCGACGCGACTCGGATTTGTTGGTCGATCAGGGTTCATGTCGCCCAGCGGCAGGCGGCGTCGGAAATTCCGCCGAAGATCCGCTACTTCATCTCCCACAATTGCTCGACGTCGTTAAGGAGTTCATCCAGGAGCAGCTCCGTCCGCCAATGGACCGGGTCGTCTTGCCGCAATCCCCATGGTCGAAGTTCGGGCCGTTCATGCCATGACTCGGTGTCGGTCCAGACCGCGTGTTGGAGCCGATCCAGGTCGAGTTCCGCAAGTGTCTCGAAGTCTCGCAAGGACAACCTGTCGTCATAACGTGCGGGATCCTCGGGACCCTGTTCATTCCGTGTACCGGCAACGGGCCCGATCGGGAGACTTTGGTAACGATCGTGGAATCGCGACCCGGCGTGCAAGGCGAGGAACGGATGTGAGCCGAGCAGTGTGTCGCCGACCTGGGCCCTGAAGTTCGACCAGATCGGCCCCCACGCCGCCGGGTCAATCGAATCGGGACGGAAGTCCACTTTGTACGCATTCCAATCGAACGGCGCGTCATCCTCGGCGGTCACGACGTCGAGCGTAAACTCAAATGGAGGGTACTGAAAGTCCCATGGTTGCTGCCAGCCGGCGTAGTAGATTGGCACGCGGTCGGAATCGCCCGGTTGGAGCAAGCCGGCCGTGGTACCGTTGGCCAGGAACTGAATGGTCGAGCTAAAACCTTCGGGCACCGCAGGGGCTTGCGCCACCTGGCTACATCCTGTCGCCCGCCTTTGGCGGACTGGCGTTCGACGACACAAAGTCTCATGCCAATAGTATGTTGATCCGTCGTTGGTGGTCTGGACTGGGGCGGGGCCGGAAGAGCCACTCTTGTGTGTTGAAAACTTGCTATTGTAGCACAATGCGTTTCTTCCGGTTTTCCTGTCGTTTGTCAACCGTCAACCATGTGGACCTTACCGGGATCGATCGAAGCGCCTTGGCCGAAGGCCATATTCATCGTAGCTTGGGGCACAGGGAGCCGAAGGCGACCGACGCCCCAGGTTGGTATTTGAAAAAGAGTCCTTTGGCTGAAGGCCATATTCAACCTCGACAGTGGCAGAAAACCGGTGCCGATCCAGTCGCTGTAACAAGGGTGTCAACCTCAACTTTTCATCACCCTAGAGCCACTTTAACTTCGGGCGGCTTTTCGAAAGCTGGGGTGTCTGCTTTTTCAAGGACTCGCGCCCACACATCCGCCAAAGGCGGATGCCACCCCGTTTTGGGTTGCGGGCGAAGCCCGCGTTAGGGTACGGCGAGACATTGAATTCGTGGTAACCGTTCACGGGATTTTGGACTGCCATTGTGTTCGACCCGTGTTGTTCCATATATTTCGCATTCACGAGTCAACTTCGTGTGTCGAAAGGCCGCCACGGCAAATGGCTGGACTCGGAAGGTGCGACGTTGACACTCCGACTTCTCGTGAGCGGAAGGCTACTAAAACCGTCGCCTTGCCGAGCGGCATCTTTGTGCCTGGTCGCAGCGGCTAACCCGTCGCTTCGTTAGATTCAAATGAGATATTCGGCTCCCATGAATCAGGCGAATCGTCGCGCAACGGGACACGTCATGTCGATCAGGAGTAAGAGTAAGAGTAAGAGTAAGAGTCAACTAACCCGCCGTTCACGGCCTTTGGTCATGCACGGCCACCACTCGTCTTCACTGAACAACACTAATGATACCGCCCTAGAAAATCTGCAACGCGCAACATGAATCCGGCAGATCGTAGACAAGTCGAAGGCATTTCAAGATGAGGTGTTCCGATATTGGTGAGAATTAGCGACGATTAGTGTTCTCTATTCTTCTGGTCCGCGAACAGTTCCCTTTTTTTATGTGTTGGCAGGACGCTATCGGGTGGGAGGGGCGCCCGCTACAATGCGCGCATGAATGCAAATATATCCTTTCCAGAACAGCCCACGAAAGGCACGTATGCGTTTGCCAGTCTTGGCTGCCCCAAGAACCTGGTTGACAGCGAGCGGATGCTCGGACTTTTGCAGCTCGATGGCTACCAGCTGGTCGCGGACCCGGACGGTGCCGACTTCGTGCTGGTCAATACGTGTGGTTTCATCGAAGCGGCGCGGCGTGAGTCCTATTCGACGATCGACGAGATGTTGGATTTGAAAGCACGCGGGCGTGTGCGCGCGGTCATCGTTGCAGGCTGTCTTGCCGAACGTCAACGGCAAGCGTTATTGGACGAACGACCCGAAATTGACCAACTGGTGGGAGTCTTCGCGCGCGATGAAGTCGCTCGAGTCGCCGATCGGTTGTTAGGCCACGAGCATGAGCAACGTGGCCTGTTTCGCCCCGCTCCGGTCCGGCCGCTGAACGACGATCATCGGCTGCGAATCACGCCGCGGCACTACGCCTATCTCAAGATCTCGGAAGGTTGTGATCGGAAGTGTACATTTTGTGCGATTCCGAAGATGCGCGGCCGGCATGCCAGTAAACCCTTGGCAACCGTCGTGGCCGAGGCGCACGCGTTGGCGGCGGATGGCGTGCGCGAGCTAATCCTGGTGGCGCAGGACACCACGTATTACGGCATGGATTCGGACGGGCGGCCGCGTCTGGTTGAGCTTCTGACCGCGTTGAACGAGGTGGAGGTCGATTGGATTCGGCTGATGTACTTGTATCCCATGTACATGGACGACTGTCTGATTGAAACGCTGGCGACGTCGCGCAAGATCGTCCCTTATATCGACTTGCCGCTCCAGCATATCGACGATCGGATGTTGCGGCGGATGGCACGACGCGTGAATCGTCGGGAGACCGAACAGTTGCTGGATCGGTTGCGGGCCCGCATTCCCGAGCTGACGCTGCGCACGACCTTGATTACCGGCTTCCCCGGCGAAGGCGAACAGGAGTTCGCCTGTTTGGAGCAGTTCGTGCGTGACCAGCAGTTTGATCGCCTGGGTGTCTTCGCGTATTCAACGGAACCCGATACACCGGCCGCGGCATTTCCGGACCAGGTTCCGGAGGCAAAACGACACGCGCGGCGGGACCGGCTCATGGCGATCCAGCAGGAAATCGCATTTGCAAAGAATCAGACGATGATGGGCCGCACCCGCCAAGTGCTTATCGATCAGGCGGTCGATGGGCAGCCGGGAGCCTGGTATGCCCGAACGACCGCGGACGCACCGGAAATCGATACCGTCGTCTACGTAACCGAGCAGCCCGGCCAGAGCTTGGCGACGGGCCAGCTGGTCGAATGCGAAATCGTGGCGGTTCGCGACTATGACCTGGTGGGGGTCGCGGTCGACGGTCTGGATTAGCCCCGGTGCCTGCTATGCGTTACCTGCCGAAGCTGGTACGATAAGGCAATATGTTTGCGCCCGGTTCGCACCACGATAGTGGGCACTTGAACATGTCAGATCGCACTCTGTGGAACGTACCCAACCAATTGACCGCGCTGCGGTTATTGCTGTCCATCGTGGTTTTCGTTTTGATCCCGCTGAAGTTCTATTCGTCGGCCATGGTGGTTTTCATCATCGCGGCGTCGACGGACTGGATCGACGGCTACTGGGCGCGGAAGTATGGCCAAGTGACGAAATTGGGGCGGATGTTCGATCCGTTTGTCGACAAGATTATCATCTGTGGCGCCTTCATATTGTTGGCGGCGGAACCGGACTCGGGGATCCGTGCGTGGATGGCAGTGGTGGTCGTTGGCCGGGAAATGTTGGTCACGGCACTCCGCGGGTTCATCGAGCAAAGTGGCGGCGATTTCTCGGCGAAGATGGCTGGGAAACTGAAAATGGTGTTCCAGTGTGTTGCGGTGGTTGCGAGTCTCGTCGCGCTCAAACAGGGTGGAAGCCCGCTTCCTGAATGGCTGTTTTGGACCCTGCACGGTTCGGTCTGGGTCGCCGTGTTGTCGACGGCCTATTCAGGCATCGGCTACTTGGCGGCAGCGATGAAATACTTGCGCTGACGCGCGCGGTGGAAGGGGGGCGAGGTGATGCGACAATGATGGCATGGCTCACGGTTATGATGGTCGCCGGGGTGCTGACCGCGACCAGTCTCGCGTGGGTCACGGCCGCGACACGGTGGTTTCGTGGCATGCCACTGCTTGTCTGTGAAGCACGGCGGCCGAACCCGTGGGGGCTCCTCGACATCGCCATGACCTTTTTCTGTCTGCTTGTCCTATTCGGCGTGGCGATGCAGGTGCTCGTCGCCTGGTTCGGTCTGCAGCCCGGCACGGCGTTTCGCGATAGCTCGGTGCGGCAGCAGACGCTGCTGATGTTGGCCGAGTCCTTGGTAAGTGGCGCGACACTCGTCTTTTCCGTTGCGTTCATCAGACTGCGCACGGGCGCATCCTGGCGCGATCTGGGCCTGGTCCCGGGGAAGCTCGGATCCGACCTGCGGATCGGCATCACCGCCTTCGTCATGCTTGCGCCACTCGTCTATTTATTGCAATGGATCCTGGTCCAGTGGTTCGAATCGAAGCATCCGCTGGTCGAGCTGTTGAAACGCGAGCCGGACCCACGGACGATCGGCATTGGTATTTTGTCGGCGGTATGCATCGCGCCGCTTGCCGAGGAATTTTTTTTCCGCGGCTTGCTGCAGGGTTGGCTTGAGCAGCTGGCAAGAAAGAAGACGTCCGATTGGGCCTGGTTGCTGGGCTGCGGCGTGGGCAAGCCGGATTGGACTCGGCACGATGGGCCGCCTGCCGCGGCGGTCGCTGACCATGCGACCGCATGGTCAGAAACAACGGAATTAAACGGTGCCGACGAAACCGAGTGGCGCGATGATCAGGCGGAGTTGCTTGCGCACGCCAAGTCGCTCACGGACTCTTTACCGCCACCGGATTTATCTTCCTCCGACAATGAGCTCGTCCATGACAACGACGCGGTGGAATGCCAGGCTGTGTGGCCGGTCGTTGCCAGCAGTCTCGTATTCGCGCTGTTGCACTATTCACATGGTCCGGATTGGGTGCCGTTGTTCTTCTTGGCGATTGGGCTGGGTTATTTGTACCGCCAAACGCATCGGATCGTGCCCGGGATCGTGGTCCACTTTCTCCTGAACGCATTTTCCATGGGCATGTTCCTGGTCGAGGTTCTTGGCTAGAGGGAGCCGTCAAAAGCACGCCGATATCATTGCGATCAGCGACCACGCGGTCGATGTGCGCGGGCGCCAAGTCGCATCTGTACGAAGTGCCCAACGGCCCCTACGGAGTTCCCTATCGATGTTTGCTGCCGCGCGGGCCGCGCAACTTGATGATTGCATGTCGGGCGGCGAGCTTCTCGCATATCGCCGCGTCGTCATGCCGGTTGTCGCGCACCATGATGACGCTTGGTCAGGCGGCTGGAACCGCGGCGGCGTTCGCCGTTCGCCAGCATGTATCCCCGGCGCAGGTCGATATCACGTGGTTGCAGGCGGAGCTGAATAAACAAGGGGTCGATACGAACGCGTGAGGATCGATCATTCGGAACGTGTCACGGCGGTCTTGACTTCCTCGCTCAGCGGCCGCGATGCTTCCCGCCGTGGGCTACTCGCGATGACGCGACCGGGTATAATGGCGAATCGTGAATCGAGACGACGCCGCTTGGCCGTGCGAACCGGGAAGCTGTAACACAACGTGGCTGCCACCAGGTACGATCGAGTTCCTGATGCGGGAGGCCCGCAACCCACAAGGGAGTACGCTCTTGTTCCGCGGCGCTCCCGTTGTTCGCTTGGAAACATGCGCGCACGGTGCGCGCATCCTGCAGCCTAAGAATCTGATCCGGCTGGGAAACGGCGGTCAGCTGAGGGAAACGCACGTTGGTTGCGGCCTTCCATCCACAAACCGTAAACAGGAGATGTAGCGATGAGTTATGGATTCGGGCTGATTGGATGCGGGATGATCGCAGGTTTTCATGCGAAAGCGATCGCCGATATTCGTGGCGCATCGGTCGTCGCGTGTTTCGATACGATCCCGGCGTCCGCCGATCGGTTGGCGAAGTCGATCGGCTGCACGGTGTACGCGGACCTGAATGCGATGCTCGCCGACTCGAGAGTGGACATTGTGACCGTGGCGACTCCGAGCGGTGCGCACATGGAACCGGCGTTGGCGGCGGCGAAGGCGGGCAAGCACGTAATCGTCGAGAAGCCATTGGAGATCACGCTGCGCCGCTGTGATCGAATCATCGAGGCGTGTGACCGTGCGGGCGTGGTCTTGTCAACCATCTTCCCGTCGCGCTTCCACGAATCATCTCAGTTGATCAAGAAGGCGATCGAGCAAGGCCGATTCGGCCGTCTGACAACCGGCGATGCGTACGTCAAGTGGTATCGGACTCAGCAATATTATGACAGTGGCGCGTGGCGCGGGACATGGCAACTGGACGGCGGCGGCGCGTTGATGAATCAAGCCATTCACAGCGTCGATCTATTGTCTTGGTTCATGGGTCCGGTCCAGGACATTTCGGCACGCACCGCGATGTTGGCACACGAGCGTATCGAGGTGGAAGACGTAGCGATGGCCACGCTCCGCTTCGCCAACGGGGCATTGGGGGTGATCGAGGCGACCACGGCTGCGTATCCGGGCTTTCTGAAACGCATTGAAGTGCACGGTTCGGAGGGCACCGCGGTCCTGAAGGAGGAAGATATCACCGCGTGGGAGTTTGCCAAGGCACGCCGGGCCGATGCGGCGATCAAGCAGCGGATGGCGGGCAAGACGAAGACGGGCGGCGGCGCAGCGGACCCGGCGGCGATTGGCTATCACGGCCATACGGCCCAATTCAAGGACGTTCTGTCGGCAATTCGCCGCGGCACCAAGCCGTTGGTCGACGGCCCCGAGGGCCGCCGCTCGGTCGAACTGATTCTGGCCATATACAAGGCGGCGGAAATCGGCCGTGCGGTCAGCTTGCCGCTCAAGAGCGACCCCGTCCTGAAAGCCCGAAAAACGGGGCTCGGCAAATAACGCTGAAATTGCCTATCTTGCCACGGCACGTGGATCGAGAGAGCCCTTTTTCCGGGGCCAATTCGGTCTTTGCCAATCGAGCGATTCGTGGCACAATAGGCCGCCTTAAGAACGTCTTGGGACGCGGATCGAACAGTCGGCAGCCAACAAGGGAGTGTGTGGTGCGTCTGCGACCGGTAGTGGATTGGTTGGTGTACTTCCTGATACGTGTCGTCATTTGTGTCGTGCAAACACTGCGTATCGAGACTTGTCAGACCGGCGCGCGCTGGCTTGCCGTCCTGGCATGCGACATCATTAAGCTGCGATATCGAGTGGTGGACGACAATCTGCGGCATGTCTATCCAGACTGGGATCCCGAGCGGCGGCGGCGCTTGGCTCGGCGGATGTGGGAGCATTTGTTCCTGATGGTCGCGGAGATCGCACATGCGCCACGCAAATTACATGAGGCGAATTACCAGCAATACGTGGTCTTTCGCAACAAGCCGCTGGTAGTCCGCTACCTGCTGGACCCGCGGCCCACGGTCATCGTGACCGGCCATTATGGGAATTTCGAGATTGCCGGCTATGTGCTTGGGCTGTTTGGATTTCCGTCCTTCACGATTGCGCGCCGACTGGACAACCCGTATCTCGATCGTTTCGTGAACCATTTTCGCGGTTTGAAGGGCCAATTCATCTTGCCGAAAATGGGCAGCGCGCCGCAAGTTGAACGCGTCCTGGCCGCGGGCGGGACGTTGTCGCTACTGGGTGACCAACATGCCGGGGACAAGGGGTGCTGGGTGGACTTTCTCGGTCGCCCGGCGTCGTGTCACAAGGCGGTCTCGTTGTTCACGTTGACCAGTGGCGCCCCGGAATTGGTGGCATACGTTCGTCGTTTGGATCGTCCCATGCGTTTCGAAATTGGCGTCGTG
>CAZSOG010000170.1:0-7927 GCA_964607555.1 uncultured Pirellulaceae bacterium
GAGATCGAGCAACTGCACGATGGGAATTTCTCCACCCGCGATCCAGTTGGCGGTGTAGGCATAGCGGAACCTGCCATCCGGCAATCGTTCCGCGGATGAATCCAGTCGCGCGTCGGCCGCCGAATAAACAGCGCCCAGTTCGCGGGCGTCGGAAGCACCCGGTTTCACTTTATCGATATATTCTTCCAGTTTTTTCCGCATCACCGAGTCGGTTTCCTCGGTATGATCGATGCCAAGCATATGGCCCATTTCATGTAGCATTTCCGCCTTGGCTTTTTTCTTGTCTTGATCCGGTCCAACGGTATGACTCTTTTCTATTTCGATCTTGCCGGTAACGTATTCGGCGTTCTTCAGAATCTCCCCACCGCTGTCTTTTTTTCCGGTTGCCTCGCCAACAATCGCGTGCGTCGCCTCGCCAGCCTTGTTCGCCACCCAGCTTACCGTGACAGTACCCGGTTTTTTCGGATCAGGTTTACTGCCCGTGCCTGGGATATTTCCTTGTTCGTCCAGGACGACCGGCGTAATCGAAATCCCGATGTGTTTGTCCGCGGCAACTTTTTTCCAGGCGTCGACCGCTTCTTTTAGTTGCTTGTGCCTGCTCCGGCCAGCGACCGGATCACGCGGAATATAGATGGTGATATTCCTCTTCCATCTTGCTCCGCCGATAACACCCTTGTGCACGATTGGCGTAGCCCCTGCGTTTCGAGCCGCCATGAGAACGACCCAGCCGATCGCCAATACAATGACTTGTCGCTGGAGCAGACGCGTGGAAACGGTTCGCGCGCGGGTGGTCGGATGGGCCGGTTTGGCGAGCCAGTGTGACGGTGTACGTGCCGAGCGTGCCATGCGAATCTACCTCGTTACCATGAATTGGCGTGGAAAGGATTGACCGCGAACTATCCAACATTGGCCCAACCGGGCTGACATCGTACCGGGACGCATGCCCCGACTGTCCGGTACCGCGCGCCGCGCGCATTGAATGCGCATTGAATGTGGCTTGCCGGCAAACGCCAGCCAACAAGCGTCCGCGGCGCCAACTCCACCTTAACGTGCCGACCCGAGAAGTGCAAACACGAGCCATGGACCGTCGCGCGCTCGACACGTCCGCCGATGGTCTTCCCGCGGTGGTTATCCTGGAATGCATTCCGCTATCGCTCGGGAGGGTCGGACGCGGTTCCAACCTCTTGAACAGGCTGTTGCGCACCGTGTTTCCAGTAGCGCAAGCCGAAGCAGAGCAACGCAATGCCCCAGAGGGTTCCGAACCAAAAAGCGGACGAGTCCGGGTACATCGCTAGAAGGGGCGCGGTGGCGAAGAACATCATGCCGACCGCATAACCGCCACCCCACATGTGGCTGCCGATGATAAAGAATCCGAAACCGCTCAAAATCGCCGAATAGGCGAAGAGCGCGCTGCGCGGTTCGCCGCGCAAGTACAGTGTGAGGTTGGTCACGGAGACGGCAATGAGGTAACCAATCCAGACCGCCCAAATGGGACGTTCCGCGGAATCCCTCGGCAACATGGATCCGGGACGTACGTAGAAGAGCAACGCGAGAATCAGCGCGAACATCACGCCGCGCGGGATCCAGTACGCCGTGATATCAGGGAATCCCATGGTCGCCAAGACGTAGATCACGGCGTGGGCCCCGAAGACGATCGCGCCAATGATCATCACGGCAAGACCCCAGCCGTGAAAATGGTCCTCGTGTTGACTGAGCGTCAACGCGCGCGAGGCGCGGCCCAGTATATTGACGCTCGAAGCGTGGATCAATTCACCCGCCAGATAACGTTTCAGATCCGCGGCCAACTCTCCGGCGCTCGCGTAACGATGCGCCGGGTCCTTTTCCAGGCATTTCATGCAAATCACGTCAAGGTCCCGGGGAATATCAGAATTCACGGCGCGCGGTGGAGTCGGCTGATCGTCGAGTACTTGCATCAGCGTATCGATGGGCGACGGCGCCTGAAACGGCGGTCGATTCGTCAGCAATTCGTACAAGATCGCACCCAGTGAATACACGTCACTCAACGGACCAATCCGATTCGTCTTGCCAGCCGCTTGCTCCGGTGACATGTAGCTGGGCGTACCCAGCAATTGCCCGGTCGCGGTCAGGCGACATTCGGCTTCCACTCGTTTGGCCAGACCGAAGTCCGTGATGTGGGGCAGACCGTCCTTGTCAAGCATCACATTCGCCGGTTTGAGATCGCGATGAATGACGCCTCTATCGTGGGCGTACTCGATCGCCTCCGCGAGCGCCGCCATCAGTTCGGCTGCTTCTCGAACCGGAACCGGGCCGGACCGCAAGCGACTCGCCAGACTCTGTCCATCCACGTAGCCCATCGAGAAATAGTGTTGCCCCGCGAGTTTTCCCGCCGCATAGACTGGTACGATCCCGGGGTGATCCAGATTCGCCGCCGATTCCGCCTCGGCATGAAATCGCGCGACATCTTCCGAACCGGCAAACTGGCCGGCGAGGATCATCTTCAATGCAACCGTGCGATTCAGACTGACCTGGCGGGCTTTGTAGACGATCCCCATGCCGCCCCGCGCAATCTCCTCGATCAGTTCGAAATCGCCACAAAAAACGCGGCCTGTCCTCGCCTTCAACAGTCCTCGTCACTCGATCACACGGCGGTAACGTGCGTTCTTCCATTTCGTCGGCATCACGCGCGTCCGATCCG
The DNA here is from genome assembly GCA_964607555.1 of uncultured Pirellulaceae bacterium. Classification (GTDB taxonomy): domain Bacteria; phylum Planctomycetota; class Planctomycetia; order Pirellulales; family Pirellulaceae; genus JAJSAJ01. Next base: position 2,678 of record CAZSOG010000170.1, read on the forward strand.
TCCGGTGGCAACACCGTCGAGTCCACACACCCTCCAGTCTCGCGCGTAAAGTCGCGAATGAACGCTGCCAGCGTGTCCGCCAAGTCAGGGTTTCGACTAACGAATTCGTCGTAGTCCGGGACCTGGCCCGCCGCTACGCTCCTTTGATACTCGGCGATGACTTGATCGAGACGTTGTTTATCGGACCGACTTAATGGAGTGTCCATTCGAAGCGTCTCCGAACCCCAGCCGTTCGACGCGCAAATGACATACGAACGCAATGAGCCGCTCGCGACCGACGGGGAATACTATTCGATCGCCGCACAGCATAACAGCCAGAAACATCCTGTGACTATCCATGGTTTGCGGTGCAACAGCCATGTGCGACTGGCATCGGTGCTGATCGGTATCGCCTGCATTCCCATTTGACTGGTGAGCGTTGTTTGGGGCTCGTTGCTCCGCGTGTCGGCGCACGTTCCAGGTTGGGTACATCCCAGATGCGAACGGTATTGACGACTCAATCGAAATGCCCGGCGTAACAGCTCACCGTACCGTTGACCAGCGACATGAACAGCTTGCCTTCGGCGACGCTCATCCCGTCGAAGCGCGGGAAGCTGTCGAGCTTGTACGCCCCGATCTGTGCACCGGTTTCGGTCGACCTGACTTGCAAGATGCCACCCCGCGCGCCACGCCACGCGGCATCCTGGGCTTGCAGCTGTTGATTCAGCGCGTCGCGCGCGCCCGGTCGATAGCCGAGCATCTTGGTTTCATCCGCCAGGTCCGGCGGACCGGCCACGATCAGGTGCTTGCCGGCGACCACCATCGCGTTTACCAGCAGCGGCAGCCCGTCTTTCTGCCAGTGGATCTTGTAGCGCCCGACCGGCCCGGACGTTGTCACTTTCCCTTTTCGACCGCGGCGTTTCTTCGGCGCCGCTTCAAGCACGCTCGGGTTCTTTTCGGCTGCGTACAGCGAGTACGTTTGACGCGGCAGCAACATGTTTCCAAGCGGCTGCGAGATATACCCGTAAACGCGGGCATCGTCAAAGGCCAACAATCGGCCGCACGGTGTCGTGGGCCGGGTCTTCGCGTAGGCGCCCCACCCTTCGCCACAGTCACTTCCATATATCCAATACGAACGGTGAAACCACATGTCGTCCAACAGGCCCGTCTGGCAAAACAGATGCCGGCCTTCTCGGCGCGCGGCGCCGGCACGGCCAAACACGGTATTCGCAATCGTAATCCGCTTGCCGTTCAAGTCGAAGTTCTGCTCGCGCATGTAAACGCGTCGCCCGTCACTGGACAGGACATCTTCATCCGCGATCGGCATGTACTTCGCCGCAATCAGCGTCTGCAGATTCCTGCCCGTGTTCGGGTCTTTGTCGTCTAGGACCGTTTCCGACAATTTACTGCCGGTGGCCGGATCGAGCCGCACCAATCGCATGCCGCCATTGAAGAACATGTTCCGGCCGGCGAGCGCGTAGATCGTATCGTGCTCGATCAGCACCGCCCCGTGCAGGGGCCATACCGATTCCAGTTGCTGGTACGAAAGCATCTGCCGGGCATCCGGCGCGACAAAGTAGCGCCACACAAGTTGGCCGTCACCGGCCCGCAAGCAGTAGACCCACCCGTCGGCACAGCCAAATACGACCGTTCCACGGTAAATCGTCGGTGCCGAATCGACACGGCCGCCGGCCGTGAATCGCCACGCTTCATGACCCGACTTCGCGTCCAGCACATAAAGCGTATGCCGGTCGATCGCCGAGACGAACACGCGGCCGTTGGCGATCACTGGTTGCGTCAGCTTACCGCCCAGTTCAACGTGCCAGCTCGGTTTCAGCTTCGGCTTGAGCGCCGCGGGACTGCATCCACTGCGTGCCGCGTCATGACGAAACGCCGGCCACGCGTCCGCCGCTGAACCGTCCTCGATCTTGGCAATCTTGCCGTAGACGGGCCCCTTCTCTAATCGAGCGTCGGCGGGTACCGACGGTACGGCCGTTTCTTGCTCGGGCGCCAGCGCGCAGAAGTGCTCGAGTTTGGACTGGTAGTAACACGCACACGAGTCCGCCGGCTTATACAGCAGACCGTTGCAGGGCATCACGCCATAAATGCAGCTGCCACGGACCGTGTTGTTGATATCGACGGTCGTCCCGCCAACTCGATAGAATTCGGTCCCCATACCGTTTGTCATGATATACTTCGTGGTCGCGCGACTGGGATAACACCGTGGATGCATCGGAAAGCCGGGAAGATTAGTTGCCACGAAGTCGCGCGTGACGTCGCCCGTGTGCAGGTCCATGACCTTGTAATGCGTCCCTTTTTCCTGCGCCCTTCCGGTGTTTGGCGACCAGATCGAGCCGTCAATGACAAACAGGTCCTCGGGACAATGGTGACTGGTATGCAGCAGCGTATTATTCCAGAGCCGGTGCCCGTCCTCGGCATCGACAACCGTCAGCCGCGTACCCTGAGCAAACGCGACGACGCCATCGATGAACACCACTCGCAGCGAACCTCCGGTAGGAACCGACTTGACGGCCGGGCCATCCGTCGTCCACTTGACTTTTCCCGTGCTTCGATCAAGTGCCACCAAACCCGCGCCGTTGTGGAAGAACACGGTCGATGCGTTCACCGCGAGTGTCAGCGGTGCAACCCGGTCGGTATGCTGCCAGAGGACTTTGCCGGACCGCGCGTCGATGGCCATGATCCGTCGTGCCGGCCGATCCGGCGTCCAGGCCCAGCGCGAGTTCGCGCGACCAATTTCTCGGTACGACGTGGTCTCCGCGCGGTAGTCGACCGGTTCCCGCCGCGGGTCAGCCAGCGCGAACAGGACGCCGTCGGCCACGAGAATCTCATCGGTCGGTTTCGTGTCGGCGTACACGTGAACCGTCTTTCCGGTCATCGCATCGACCGCCGTGACCGGTTCCAGGAACCCTTCAGTCAGATAAACTCGATCGCCAACGGCCACCAGGCGCCGCGGCAAATCACCGGGCCCGCTTTTCAACGGCCAGTTGTGTGGATACCACTGCTTCAACGGACGCTTCCATAGAATGGTCCCATTGAACCCGTCCCGCGCGACCAGAACCCATTTCGAGGGAAGCAGGATATGCTTGCGCAAACCCTCGTCGATCACATAGAAAATCTTCCCGCCACACGAAACCATCGCGTTCATGCTGGACATGAAATCGTGGTTGCGGAGCCATTTCGGGCCGCCCATCCATTGGATATTGCGTGGCGGTCCGACCAGCGTATCCTGGCCGACCATGATCCCGGTCGCGTCGTATTGGTAGTGCGTCCAGTCGTCCATGCCCGCGGGCACCGGTTTGGTCATCTTAATCCACCCGTCCGGACCAGGTGCCGCTTGCCGCGTGAGACCCGCGGTATTCACACCAGGCAGTGCAGCGGCCCGGGCCAGTAAAACACCGCGCGGCGCGAGAACGCGAGCGATTTCATCCACGGGCACGGTACAGGGGTTCTGCGTAGCAACAACCAGGTTCACCATGTTGTCAACAAACGGAAGATGGCCGCCCGTGATGGGACGCGCCGTAACTCGCCCGTCGAGTTCGTGTTGGCTGATCCACCGGCGCGCGGCCCGCACATTCGCGGGATCCGTATCCAACACCTGCACGACACCACGCTGATCCGTGGGCATCTTGGCGATGACCACCCCGTCCGCACAGCCGATCTGGACAACCACACCACCGTGAAAACCGGCCGCCCTGGCGATATCGCTTGCCTCCATGGCGTCCGCCGATCCACCCAGACCTGCCATCAATAAACAGGCCGTAGTCCACGCGATACTCATGTGCCGATACATTGTCCCTCTACCTTTCCCTCACGCGATGAATGACGAACACGGTGTCCCATTCCCTTTGTTCTACACTTCTTTCGGCGCCAGTCAACAGCCGTTTACGCACAAGTCCGACCTCGTGGTGTGGGTGGCCCGCATTAGGCCGGTCACGGGCAGGGCTCTTGCAAAATACGGCTGATAGGCGATCATGCATGCAGTCGGCATATTGGCCAATCCGTATCGATCCCGAGCAGGACGCGTTCCATGGAAAAACACTTTGGGTTCTTGAAAACAACCGCGATCGGCGGGCTGATATTTCTTCTGCCGTTGATCGTCCTGGGGGCCTTGGTGGGACAAGTTGCCCAGATTGTGCTGGCGGTCGCCAAGGCGATCAGTGGTTACAGCGGCTACGTGCCGGTCGATACGGCGTGGGGCTGGGCACTGGTCGTCCTGATATCGATCGGGCTGATCGTCCTTGTTTGCTTCCTTTCCGGGCTCGCGGCACGCCGCTCGCTGGGCCAACAGTTCACCGGCCTGGTCGAGAAGTATCTATTGATGCTTTTCCCGCGCTACATCATCATCAAAAACCAAATGGCGGGCAGCATTGGCGAGGACGCCAACAAGCCGCAACTGAAACCGATAATGGTCCAGATGGCGGACTGCCGGCGTATCGCGTTTGAGATCGAACGTCCGAGCGACACCGAAGTGACCGTGTACCTGCCCGGCGCGCCTGATACGTGGTCGGGCGCCGTGGCGTACGTCACGGCGGATCGAGTCCAGTTGCTGGACATCGAGTTCTCGGCGGCGGTGGCCATCTGCGAAACATTGGGCAAGGATTCGAGCAAACTCCTGGGGCACAATCCGTGACAGGAGAACCGGCGATGACATGGCGAATCGGCAAGGGTGCGATCCCATTTCGTGTCACATCGCATCGGCCAGATGAGGCGGCATTTCTCGGGTCTTCTGCGAAGGAGGTGCAATGAAATCGTCTGCCTTCAACTTCAGTAGGAGGCGATCCAAGCGCTCATTGTGAATTGCAAGGAGTTCATGATTTGGACCGCGTCACTTGGTCTGTCACGAATGGCGCAAGTCATTCCAATCGAGGGAGTTACGCCCCCACCCACCTTGTGTGGGTGGAACGCATGATTATGCACTACAGCAGCGCGAAAAAAAACCCTCTCCCCGCCCGCCGCGAAGTGGCGGGCGGGGAGAGGACGGGGCTGGCCTGATGCAACGGTTTGCTACCACATGTAGTGGTAGCAAAGAAACGCTTGCACAACCTGTTGATCGCCTTGACGTCTGAAACCTTGTTCTGGCAATTCGACTTATTGAACCAGACTACATATTGCGATAGCTAGACAATGCTTGCACAACGTCTGGTATTTTTTTTGTTTCATCAGGCCAGGACGGGGCCGGCGCGTGCGCCGCCGGTTAGTGTAGAATCACTGGCTCCACCCAGACCAGCTGGGTGGGGGCCGGATACCGGC
>CAZSOG010000171.1:0-7896 GCA_964607555.1 uncultured Pirellulaceae bacterium
ATATTAGCGAGGATTAGCGCCGATTAGTGTTCTTTTTCTTCTGTTCCGTGAACAGCTACTGAAAAGGGGACGCCGATTTTGATGGCCTATTTTCCCAAGACAACGGATTCAGACGGCGCGCGTCTGATCCGTGGCAACAGGAGCAGGACCAATGAGCGATCCACGGCAGCAGTCCGAGCCCTCGGCGGAGTCAAACGCGGAGACTCTACAACGCGAACAAATCGACCGTGCCCGCAGCACATTCGAGGCAGCGTGGCGGTCCGGAGAGGCGCCAAGAATCGAAGCGTTTCTTGGCCAAGTTAACGAGTCCCTTCGCGCGGTGCTGCTGAGCGCGTTGATTGCTACCGAGGTCGGATTGCGACGGGCCTCGGGAGACAATGTTGGCGTGGACGAATATCGCCGGAGGTTTCCCTTACACGCGACCGCCGTCGAGACGGGCTGGGCGCGGATGGCAGGTCGGAAAATGAAGGGCGACACGGTCTCAAGCACGGTCGACGTATCCGGGAACGTGGAGATGAGCACGAGCGGCGCCACGCCGACCGCTGACGCTCGTGCCCAGGCTAATGAAATGCCGGCGCACATCGGCCGCTACGAGATCCTGGAGCGCTTGGGAGAAGGGGGTTTTGGCCGAGTCTATTTGGCAAATGACCCCCAGTTACAGCGCAAAGTCGCGATCAAAGTACCACGCCGAAAATGGCTGGCGTCCGAAAAGAAAATCGAAGCGGTGCTTCATGAGGCGCGCTCCGCCGCGCAACTCAAGCACCCGGCGCTGGTTGCGGTGCACGATGTCCAACAGGACGGCGACGAGGTTTATATTGTTCAGGAGTACGTGGACGGGCATGATCTTCGGCGCTGGGCCGAATCGAATCAGCCGACCGTTGACCGGGTCGTACGGCTGATGATGGAGGTTGCCGACGCCATCGGTTGTGCTCACCAGCAGGATCTGATTCACCGCGACTTGAAACCCGGTAACATCCTGATCGATCGAGACGAGCACGTGCACGTCTTGGACTTTGGACTCGCGCTGCATGAAAGCCTGCATCGATTGCGCCGCGGCGAAGTATCGGGCACGCCCGCTTACATGTCTCCGGAACAGGTACGTGGTGAAACGCACCGATTGGATGGCCGAACCGACTTGTGGAGCATCGGCGTTATTCTGTACGAACTGCTGACGCGGCGGCGACCGTTTCGTGGCGGCAACCAGGCGGAATTGTTCGATGAGATCAAGCACCGTGATCCCAAGCCACTTCGACAGATCACACCGACCGTCCCATCCGAGCTGGAACGGATTTGTCTGAAATGCTTGGAAAAACGGCGTACCGCGCGTTACCGTTCGGCTGCGGAATTGAGCGACGACCTGCGCGCATGGCTGCCGTCACGAACGGCAACCCAAGCTGGTTCGACGCGTGATGGCAGGCACCAAGATCCGACTCCGAGATTGATCGCCGCACCGCGCGTGGTCCCGAAAGGCCTGCGCGCGTTCGACGCCCACGACGCGGATTTCTTTCTCGATTTATTGCCGGGCCCCCGGGATCGCGACGGATTACCCGAAAGTGTTCGGTTTTGGAAAACACGCATTGAGCAGATCGATCCCGAGGGTACGTTTTCGGTGGGGTTGATCTACGGCCCGAGCGGCTGCGGGAAAACATCGCTCGTCAAGGCGGGCCTGTTGCCGAGGCTGAATTCACGAGTGACCCCGATCTATATCGAAGCGACGCCCCGCGACACGGAAGGTCGCCTGAGGAAAGGTGTACGCGGGCGTCTCGATGGAATCCCCGCTGATATGGCGATCGCCGACCTGCTTGGCGAAGTGCGTGAGGGGACGTGGCTACCCGAGGGCCAGAAAGTGCTGATCGTGTTGGACCAGTTCGAGCAGTGGCTGCACGCTTGGCGTGGCGAACACGAAACGCCGATGGTTCAGGCGTTGCGGCATTGCGACGGCGCGCGTCTGCAGTGCATCGTATTGGTCCGCAACGATTTCTTTCTGGCCGCGAATCGCTTCATGCAAGAGCTGGAAGTGAGCCTTCTCGAGGGCCGGAACATGACGCTGGTCGATCTATTTGATCCCTTGCACGCACGCACCGTGCTCGCGGAATTCGGCCATGCCTTTGGCCGATTGCCAAGTGGATCGGACGCGCTGAGCCGAGACCAGAACGCATTCCTGGCCCGAGCCGTGAAGGGTTTGGCACGTGATGGCAAGATCGTCTGCGTGCGTTTGGCCATGTTCGCCGATATGCTGAAGGGAAAACCGTGGAGCACGACAACGCTCAAACAAATGGGTGGAATGGCCGGACTCGGCGTTACTTTTCTCGAGGAGACATTCAGTGCATCCACGGCGCCCCCCGCACACCGCTATCATCAAGCAGCCATTCAGGCCGTTCTTAAGACACTCCTTCCCGAGGCCGACAGTGACATCAAGGGCAGTATGCAGTCTTATCGTGAATTGCTGGTGGCATCCAATTACGCACACCGGACGCATGATTTTGATGAGCTCATTCGCATTCTGGACAGTGAGCTTCGACTGATTACGCCGACCGATCCGAAAGGCGCGGACACGGAGTCTGCCAGGAAGGCCGAACCGAGCCTGAAGTACTATCAGCTGACGCATGACTATCTCGTGCCGGCACTCCGCGACTGGCTCACGCGTAAACAAAAAGAAACACGCCGCGGCCGCGCCGCCCTGCGACTGGCGGAACGATCGATGCAGTGGACCGCGAAACCCGAACGCCGCAATTTGCCCAAGACATGGGAAGATTTGTCTATTCGCCTGTTCGCCCGAAAGAAAACCTGGACCGGGCCCCAGCGCCGGATGATGCGCCAATCGGGGCTTGTTCACGGTGGGCAAACCCTGGCGGTTGTCGCACTCGTTCTGGCGGGTTCCCTCAGTGGCCTGATCGCCCGCCGGCACTTTCTTGCGAAACAAAACGCCACGCGCGCGGCGGACCTGGTCACGGCGTTGTTGAAAGCGGACATTCAGCAGGTGCCGTCGATTATCAACGAAATCGATCGCTATCGACCCTGGACCGACCCACTGCTGGAAAAAGACTATCGGACGATGGCGAATGACTCGCCCGAGAAGCTCAAGCTGGCATTGGCCCTCCTGCCGGTCGATTCCAGTCGCTTAGATTACCTTTACGATCGGCTGCTCAAGGCCGCGCCGAACGAAGTTGTGGTCGTTCGCGATGCACTGTTACCACACACGAACCAACTCGTTATGCGACTCTGGACACTCATGCGGACGGCGGATGAGGCCGGCGGACCCAAGCGTCTGCGCGCCGCCTGCGCCCTGGCCGTAATGGACGGCGCCAATGCTCGGTGGCGACGCGTGGCCGACCGTGTTGTGTCGCGGATGGTTCACGTGCGACCGGCGTTCGTCGCCTATTGGCAGCAAGCACTGCTGCCGGTGAAAGACGTTCTGGCACCATCATTGGTCAGCGCTTGTCATGATGCGACATTGACGTCGACCGAGCGTGCATTGGCGACGGACCTGCTGGCCGGCTACGCGGCCGACCGCCCCGAATTGCTGGCAAGGGCGATCCAGTACGCTGACGATCAGCAGTTTGCGCTCTTCCTGCCGTTGATCGAAGCCAGTCCGGCGGCCGCGCTGCCGGTACTGAAAGCTTGTCTTTCCCGGGAACTGACGTACGATTGGCAAGACCCGCCACTCGACCCAGCCTGGACCGCGCCGGCCGAGTTTCTGGCGCGGAAGTTCCATGATGCCCATGGCGTCTTGGCGGAGCGGTTTGCATTCTGTCAAACATTGCCGCTGACGGAATTTCAAGATGTCGCGGAATCGCTACGCGCCAGCGGCTACCGTCCAACCCGATGCCGACCGTTTCTTGCTGGGGCGGACGACCAGAGTGCCGCCATTTGGGTCCGCGATGGCCAACCATGGTGCATGAAAACCGGCACGGCCGATGACATCGTTGCCGCGGATAAACGGCTGCGTCCCGACGCGTGGCAGGCGATCGACATCGCCGGTTTCGTCGCGCCCAGCGGCGACGGGAAACACCAGCTTCGGTTTGCCGCATTGTGGACCAAACCGAATGGCAAGGCCGCCCCGCGGCGGTTGTTCGTGGCGCGGTCGCCGCGGCAATGGTTGCAGGTCCGACGCGAGTTGGAAAGTGCCGGTTTCAAACAAATCGACTGCTATAACATCGTGACGTCCGATGACGGCAAGAAACACGTGTCGGCCATCTGCGGTCGAGCTGACACGCCATCGATATTGTATGACGCGCCCGGCCGGGGCTACTCGGGCCAGCTGCACCAGGGACTGTTGCAAGTGGACGTCGCACTGAGTCGCGCGGCGCGACCGGTAAACGCGCGCGAATCCTCCCTGCGCAAACTAGAAGCCGCGGAAAAGATGCTTGCCGTGAAACCGGATGACGTTTTTGCACGTGTCGCGCGCGCGGTCGCCGACTATCGTTTGGGCAACGACAAGCAGGCTCTTGACGACTTGAATCTGGTCGTGGCCGCGCGGAAAGACCATGCGGCAAGCGTGGCCTATGAATACCGCGCGTTGGTCCTCGCTCGACTCGGCAAGAAACAGGAAGCCGTGAACGACCTGGCGAAGTTTCTGACATTGTTTCAGGCTACGGGTGGCCAAAACGTCGCGGGTGAAAAACGCTTCGTCGACGTGGTCGTCGCCGCACGCCTCGGGATGGATGACGAAGCCGTGCAGCGTCTCGAGAACGAGATCGCAAGACACTCGATGGACCCTGAGTTCCTGATGTGGGCCGCGCGCGCCTACAGTGTCGCATCGAAGGCCGGCCATGATGCGACGAAGCAAAGCAGGTACGCGGACCGCGCCGTTACCCTGGTTCAGAAGGCAATCCGGGCCGGCTACGACGATTTCGCGGGATCGCGGACCGATCCACACCTGGAGCCGATCCGTGCCAATGCGCGGTTCGTGGAGCTGTTGCGGCACGCCGGCCTGGACCGCTGTTACGCGGCCGCGTGGGATGAAAACCCGGTATCGGAATCGATTGAGGTCCATGGTCTCGCGCCCGCCGATCATCTTGCCCGGTGCCAGGATTTGATCGTTGACGGCTACCGTCCCGCATCCATTGCGGTCCTCGATCTCGGCGCCGCGCCGGCCCCGACCGGGGATGGTCTGACACGGGAGACGGCAACCGTCTGGCATCGTCCCCTGATTCCCGAAGGGGCGAAGGAAGCGTTGGCCAAACGCCAGGCGAATGCGGCGGTCGCGCTCTTGAAACTGAACACGCCGGCACCCGTCTGGCCCGTCTTCCAACATCGTCCGGACCCCCGCGCACGCAGCTACTTGATCCATCGCGTGGGCCCGTTGCACGTCAGTCCCCAAATGCTTGCAAAACGCTTGCTCGATCCGTCCGAAGACACTTCCGCCCGTCGTGCCCTGGCGCTCTGCCTCGGTGACGTGGATCTGGAACAATTGCCGTTGCCGGCTCGCGACCAGCTCGTGAAATCGCTTCTGGCCATGTATCACGACCAACCCGACGCGGGTCTCCACGCGGCGTTGCGCTGGTTATTGTGCCGGTGGGATCACAAAGCCGACGTGTTGAAGCTCGATACCGCGCTGGTGGAATCGGAACAGCAACTTGCCGCGCGCACGCCAGGCGACCGGCGCCGGTGGTACGTCACAACGCAAGGTCAAACAATGGTGGTGATCCAAGGTGGCAAGTTCCCGATGGGCTCGCCGTCGACCGATCCGGAACATCACGTGAAGGAAGTACTTCATCGGAAAAACGTGGGACGCTGCTTCGCGCTGTCGGCAACGGAAGTGACGCGCGGCCAGTGGCGCCGTTTTGTCGAACAGAACAAGCTCGAAGTCTCGAACTACCTGAACGACCCGCGGGTCACGGTCGTGGTCCGTACGGAGGATTCTCCGATGGTGGTCATGACGTGGTACGAGTCGGCAGCCTACTGTAATTGGCTGAGTGCGCGGGAGGGCATTCCGAAAGATCAGTGGTGCTACCAACGCAACGCCGCGGGAAAGTATGCATCGGGAATGCGCCCGAAACCGAAGTTCTTGTCGTTACACGGTTACCGGCTGCCGAGTGAAGCGGAATGGGAGTACGCCTGCCGCGCGGGTGCAACGACGGTCCGCTTTTTCGGACAAACGGATGAACTGCTTCCTGAGTATGCCTGGTATGACGTGAACAGTGACCTGCACACCTGGCCGGTAGCCAGCTTGAAACCGAACGATTGGGGACTGTTCGATATTCAGGGCAACGTCTGGGATTGGTGCCAAGACCGAGCGAATGATCATACGGGACCGGAAACCGACCCGGGCGATGAGACGCCCATTCTGGATGAAGCAACTCGCGCGCTGCGGGGCGCGTCATTCGATTCTCAAGCGCGCGACGCACGCGCGGCATTCTACCTCAATGTCCGGCCGGATAATCGTAACACCAGTGATGGCTTCCGCGTGGCACGGACGTACCCGTGATTTCCCCGTGGCTATGACGACGCCAAGAACGACGCACGCCGCCATTTTGGACGAATGGACAACAGTTCCGTTTATCCGCGCGGTCACGAAAAAGTCAGATGTCACCCGCCGCCGAATATGGTAAACTCGTGACTGGTCGGAGCGTGGAAGGCATGTCACGGCGCCCGCCACGCGCGCTCGGTTGTCGACCAACGTGACCGCGCGTGCCACGGCCCAGGAATCTGGTCTGCTGATAAATTCACGCGTTCGCGGATTTGCGGTGCGACCGCCCAATACGGACACCACCCTGTTATTCGCGCCGGGCTTGATACTCGCTTCCTGGGACGGTGTGAATGAATTTCTCCGAAGACCCCGACGGCACGGGACGACGGCTGCCGACGACGCAGTGGAGCGTGGTGATCGCGGCGGCCCGCGAGAGCGCGCCGGAGTCTCGCCAGGCGCTCCAGACACTCTGCCAGACCTACTGGTATCCACTCTACGCCTATGTCCGACAACGCGGCTACCAGCCGGCCGACGCGCAAGACCTGGTGCAGGCGTTCTTCGCCCATGTGCTGGAAAAGGGAGTCCTGGCGGCCGCCGACCCGCGGCGTGGGCGGTTTCGCACGTTCCTGCTGACCGTCCTCCAACGGTTCATCGGCGCGCAACGGCAACGCGCGGCGGCACGAAAACGGGGCGGCGCGGTCCGCGTCCTGTCGCTCGATTTCCAATATGCCGAACAACGCTATTGTCACGAACCATTTCACGAACTGACACCAGAACACGTATTTCAACGGCGTTGGGCATTGACCGTGTTGGACGACGTTCTCGCGCGACTCGAACAGGAATGCGCCGCCAAGGGCAAAACGCCACTGTTCGACGGTTTGAAGACGTTTCTGACCGGCACCGCCCATACGACCTACGACGAGGCGTCGGCGGCGCTAGGGATGAGTCCCGGAGCAATCAAGGTGGCCGTGCACCGGTTGCGCCGGCGCTACCGCGAGTTGCTCCGCCAACAAGTGGCCGATACGGTCGCCGGGCCCGACCAGGTCGACGACGAACTCGACTGCCTGCTGTCCGCCCTGCGCGCCGGCCAACAGCGGGCGCCACGCCCTGGATAAGCGAAAATCGCGGGCGTCGCGGTTGTAGCTGGCGAGACTGATTCACCCATGGGGCGAGCCCATGGGGGTCTGGGGATAGGGGTGGGCGTGCGGTGTAGCTGGCGAGACTGATTCACCCATGGGGCGAGCCCATGGGGGTCTGGGGATCGGGGGGGCGTGCGGTGTAGCTGGCGAGACTCATTCACCCATGGGGCGAGCCCATGGGGGTCTCGGGCATTGCGGGGTGGTGCGTCGGGTAGCTGCGAGACTCATTCACCCATGGGACAAGCCCATGGGGGTCTCGGGCGTTGCGGGGTGGTGCGCCGGGTAGCTGCGAGACTCATTCACCCATGGGACAAGCCGAAAGCGCCGGGATAAACCGGATTGGAG
>CAZSOG010000172.1:0-7884 GCA_964607555.1 uncultured Pirellulaceae bacterium
CATTAGGATCGTGGGCCGGCGTGATCTTCACGCAGCCGGAGCCCAGTTCCGGTTTGGCCCACGGATCGGCGACCAGCGGAATCACGCGATCGACCAGCGGCAGTTGCAACTGGCGGCCGTCACGCGCCATGTCGCGCAATTGGATCAGCAGCGGCAACACGGTCTGCCGGCGGCGGCGCACCTGTTCGAGCTCGCGCGCGACGGTCTCTTTCTCCTTGCCGGGCGCGGACTCGAGCTTCTCTTGCAACTGCCGTTCGGCTTTCGCCAATGCGCGCTCCGGGTCCGGATGGACGGCGACCGCCGTATCCCCCAGCATCGTCTCGGGCCGTGTCGTCGCGATCGTCACATGAGTCGGTTCCCCAGGCTTCGGATCGAGGACTGGGTATCGGAAGTGCCAGAAGTGCCCCTGAACCGTATCATGAAACACTTCATCATCACTGACCGCCGTCTGCAGAAAGGCGTCCCAATTCACCAGCCGCTTGCCGCGGTAGATCAGCTTCTTTTGAAACAGATCGAAGAAAGTTCGCCGCACGGCACGGGCGCAAACATCGTCGAGCGTGAACCGCAGCCGTTGCCAATCGCAACTGCATCCCATCGACTTGAGTTGGTTGATGATGCGAGCTTCGTATTCGTCTTTCCAGGCCCAAATACGTTCGACCAGCGCGGTGCGTCCCAGATCGTGTCGCGTCTTGCCTTCCTCTTCCAACAGGCGTCGCTCGACCACGGCCTGGGTCGCGATTCCGGCATGATCGGCGCCGGGCATCCAGAGTGCCTCCGCGCCCCGCATCCGCTGCATGCGGATCAGAATGTCCTGGAGCGTGTTGTTCAACGCGTGTCCCAGGTGCAGTGCGCCGGTGACGTTGGGCGGCGGGATGACGATGCAATACGGAGGTTTCGCCGAATTGGGTTCGGCATGGAACATGCCGTTCACTTCCCAATCCCGATATATGCGCTGCTGGGCAGCGGCATGGTCAAAGCGATTTGGCAACATTTCGGCGGAAAAAGGCGTAGCCATGGCTCGAGTATTCCTACAATGGGCAAATGGGTGAATTCCATGCATGGTCCGCGGCGTGTGGCGTGCATCGTTCCCGGCGGCCGCGTCCAAGTATACGAGTTAGTGCCCCGCGGGCGAAGCGGGGCCCGGATGCGTGGCGCCCGCGGACGGCTTGGCAGCGTCCGCGGCGGCGAGTTGATCCTTGTGCAGTTTGTATTCAAACGAATCGATCAAGGCGAGCCAGCTCGCCTCGATGATGTTCTCGCTGACCCCCACGGTACCCCAGACATCCTGCGAATCGGCACTTTCGATGATGACACGAATCCGAGCCGCCGTGCCGGCCTCGGAGTTCACGACACGTACTCGATAGTCGACCAGCCGCATGTCGCGCAGACCGGGAAAATCGCCGTTCAAGGCCTTGCGCAAGGCTGCGTCCAGCGCGTTGACCGGGCCATCGCCTTCGGCCACCTCATGCCGAATCACGTCGCCAACACCCAGTTTGACCGTCGCCTCGGTGACCAGCCCCTCGCCATCGGTGCCCACTTCCACATGGTACTTGATCCGTTCAAAATGCGGCTCGAATGTCCCGGCACAGCGCTTCACCAGTAAATCGAACGTGCCCCCTGCCGCCTCGAACTGATAGCCCCGATTTTCCATGCTGACGACCTTGGCCAGGATCTTCTGCAGGAGCCGCGGGTCGCCCTGGATATTGAATTTCGTCGTCAGCGCCACGATGTTCGAACGTCCCGAAAGCTCGCTGACGAGAATCCGACGTTCGTTGCCGACCGTTTGCGGATCAATGTGTTCGTAACTTGCCGTGTTGCGTGCCACCGCGTGCGCGTGCATGCCGCCCTTGTGTGCGAACGCGCTGGGACCGACAAACGGTTGGTTCCCGCGGAAATTCATGTTCGCGACGTCATAGACCCAGCGTGAAACTTCCGTGAGACGCCGGAGTCCGTCCTGGCTGAGCACGTCATAACCGCTCTTTTTCAGTGCCAGATTGCCCACCACCGAAATCAGATCCGCATTGCCACAACGCTCGCCAAACCCGTTGATCGTGCCCTGGACCTGGGCCGCACCCACATCAACCGCGGCCAGCGAGTTTGCCACCGCCAGGTCACAGTCGTCGTGGCAGTGAATACCGACCCGCGCGCCGAGCGGCTCGATCAGGCCGATCGCGCGCCGGGTCAATTCCGCAATTTCGTTCGGCATCGTTCCACCGTTCGTGTCGCATAACACCACGACTCGAGCCCCCGTTTCAGCCGCCGCGATGATCGTCCGCGCCGCATAATCGGGATTCGACTTCCAGCCGTCAAAAAAATGCTCCGCGTCGTACAGCACCTCGCGTCCCGACTCGGCCAGGAACGTGAGACTGTCCCGGATCATGTCGAGATTCTCTTCGAGTTCGACGCGCAGCACCTCCCGTACGTGAAAATCCGACGTCTTGCCAACGATCGTGCAGACCGGCGCCCGCGACTCAAGCAACGCCCGCATGCCCGGGTCCGCCGCCGCCCGCATGCCACGCCGTCGCGTCATGCCAAAGGCGCAGACCTTGGCGTGCTTGAGATCCAAGGCCCGGACGCGATGGAAATAGTCGATGTCCTTCTCGTTCGATAATGGATATCCACCCTCGATGTAATCAACACCAAGCGCGTCGAGTCGCTGCGTGATTTGGAGTTTATCCAGGAGCGAAAAATCGACCCCCTCGCCCTGAGCACCGTCGCGCAATGTCGTGTCGTAAATCTGGATCGACCGCATCGATCTGTACCTCTCAACCTTTCCCGGAATTAAAAAACCCTGACACCCGCTTGGGCCTCAGGGTTGCGAAAATCGTTGTAACGGTGTTCCTCCCTCAGGCCGGTGAACTCCTTGGAATAATCACAATATGCCGCCGCCACTTGGAAATGTCCTGTGCGAGTTCGACCAACGGGAGAACGGACGGCGTCAATTCGCTATCCAGTCGGACGACCCTAACCGCCCTAAGAACAATACCGACGCCACAGCCGACGGCCGCGGCACCGGTTGAGTGAATTCGTTCATGAACCATGCGGTAAGAGTCCATTGTCTAGCGCGTTTCCACGTAGTTTTGGCGTACTGTAACCAGGTACGATCCAGCCCACCGATTGGAAGGAACGTCTGTACTTTACGTTTTTGCCGCCGGTCTGTCAACGCCTTGACGGTCCGGATATACGGGCCGATTACCGAGCGCGGCGCGGCGATCGCACCACTTCGTACTCGCGATCTCCCTCGTCCAGAGTCGCGTCGTCATCCGCCGCGTACTCGATGTACTCATATTCGTCGTCGGTATCGTCCGTGCCCGCCGCCGCCACGGGCTCGTCCTCCAGTTCCTCGTCCTCGTCTTCCTCTTCGTATTCCTCGTCGGCGTCTTCTAGCTCGGCATCGTCGTCGTCCTCATATTCGTCCTCGTCCTCATCCTCATCCTCCGCGTCTTCATCCTCTTCCTCTTCGTCCGCATAGGCGTCGTCGGTGGCCGCCAACTGCTCGTATTCGTATTCCTCTTCATCTTCTTCCTCGAATGCCACTTCCGCGTCGCTATCTGACGCGGCGTCCTCGTCCTCATCGTCCCGCGGACGGTCCGTGTCGACGGGGCGTGGGCCGCGTATTTCGACGTCGAGCGGCGTTGCATTCATGCGGATCTTGCGGCGTTTCATGCGCGACTTGACCGCGGCGGACGGCGTGGCGAGTGCCGGTTGGGCGTCGTCTGCCTCCGGCTTGATCACTCGGGAGCGGCGTTTGGGTTTTGGAGCGGGGGCGGAACGTGCTTCGGGCTCGTCCTGAGGGGTGTTGCCCTGCATACGTTCCCAATCGGCGGGGCTGAGCAACACTTCGCGTGCCTGCGAGCCGTTATATTGACCGACGATGGCGTCTTCGGCCATGAAGTCAATCAAGCGCGCGGCCCGACCGTAGCCGATACCGAGTGCCCGTTGCAGCAGCGACACGCTGCCGCGTCCCTCGCGCACGACGATATCCACGGCGTTCTCGTACAGCTCGTCGCGTTTACGCAATTGCCCGGGTTCCGCGTCGTCGTCTCCTTCCTTCACTTTCATGTTGACCAGTTCATGGACGAAGTTCTGTTCGCCCGTACTGACCGTGTCGACGACGGCGTTGATTTCGTCGTCGCTCAGATAAGTCCCCTGTCCACGCAATAACATGCTCGTGCCGGGCCAGAGAAATAGCATGTCGCCATTGCCGAGGAGTTTTTCGGCGCCCATTTCATCAAGCACGACACGGCTGTCCGTGCGGCTGGCCACCTGGAACGAAATACGCGCGGGCAAGTTCGACTTGATTAAGCCCGTGATGACATCGACGGTCGGTTTTTGCGTGGCCAGGATCAGATGAATGCCGACGGCTCGGCTCTTTTGTGCCAGACGAATAATATGTTGTTCGACTTCCTTGCCCGATGTCATCATCAGGTCCGCGATTTCATCGGCGACGATGACGATGAACGGCAGGTGATCGGGTATGGAATCGCGCTCTTCGTCGGTTTCCGGCTCCAGCCGTTCGATCAACTCTTCCTTGCCAAGTTGATTATAGCTGGTGATATGGCGCACACCGGAGCGGGCCAGGAGGCTGTACCGCTCCTCCATTTTTTCGACGGCCCACGCCAGGATCGCCTCCGCTTTGCGCATATCCGTGACCACGGGATGCATCAGGTGCGGCAGACGCCCATAGCAACTCAACTCGACCATCTTCGGGTCGATCATCAACATGCGTACTTCGTCTGGACGACGCGTCATCAGGATGGATGAAATGATCGCATTCAGACATACGCTCTTGCCCGTCCCCGTGCGGCCGGCAATCAGCAAATGCGGCAGAGTGGACAGGTCAACGACCAGCGAATTGCCGGAAACATCCTTGCCCAGAAAGAGCGGGATCCGCATCTTGTTGACCCTGTGTTGCGATTCCTCCATGACTTCGCGCAAACGAACAATTTGCCGCGCCTCGTTGGGCACTTCGATGCCGACCGTATTCTTGCCGGGAATCGGCGCGACGATGCGAACGCTTGGCACGCGCAGCGCGATGGCCAGGTCGTCGGCCAGGCCCGTGATCCGGGATAATCGCAGCCCCGCCTCCAATTCGACCTCGTACTGAGCGATGACGGGGCCCGTTTCGATCTCCACGACCTTGACGTTGAAGCCAAAGTTGGCAAACGTTTTTTCCAGGATTTTCGCCTTACGCCGAACTTCCTTGGCCTGCGCCTCGAAACAGATATCGTCTTGCTCGATCAGTAAGTCGATGTCGGGCAGCTGGTAGTCTTGTGGCTCACCGCTCAAACTGGCTTCGTCCAGCCGCTGCATCACGGCTTGCCGCTCATCCGCCTTTTTCCTGCGGCGGATGCGCGGCGCACGCTCGGGCTGGTCCGCACGCAGCTTCTTTTTCTTCCCGTGGACAACGAGCTCACGTTCCACAGGTGCCTCGTCTTCAGCTTCTTCTGCGTCCTCCTCATCCCATGAAGGCTCGTCCGCCGCCTCGCCCTCGACACTTTCGTCGGCCGCGTCGTCAATCCCTTCCTCGATCGCTACACCACCCACTCGGATCGACACTTGTTCCTCGTCCACATCATCACACTTGCCCGCGGGACGCTTGGACGCCGCCTTTCGATTCGACACCTGTTGCCGCCCATAGATCGCAGTACGGAAGACCACACGCATCACCATGTGGGCCACTTGAATGAGCGCGTAGTCAGTACATAGTAATAGGCCACCAACGATCAGACTGGTCGCGAGAATCACGCCGCCAACCAGCGCGAAGTGCCATTGCAACAGACCGGCACCCAGGGCCCCCAAATACCCGCCCGAACCAATGACCGGCCCCGGCGAAAAAGATGGTGCGAGCAGCGCCGCGATCGATGTGATCCCAGTGAGTGATATGCACCAGCCAACCATGCGGACAACCGGCGCATCGATCTGACGACGTGCCAAAAGCAAGGTGTCCAGAATCGCCAGTGACAAAACCAAATAGTACGCGCCAACCCCGAAACCGGTCAGGGCCAGACTGGCCGACAGCGCGCCCCACTTGCCGCACGCGTTCTGCACGTCGCTGTTCTGCGGGAAGACCAGGACGTCGGCCTGAAAGACCCGATTCAGCGGCGCGACCAACTCGACGACAGGATCGGCCGGGTCGTAGGTCGCCAGCGATAGGCCAAGAAATATCACCAGAACCAACAGGCCCAGGGCGACGAGATCCAGTTTAAGACTACGGTTTTCCATGTTGAACGCGCCGTAACAGCACAAGGAACCACCAACCAATTTCCAATCGGCGGTGGCAGATCCGTGGGCGCGTCCGTGCCCGGGCTAGCTATCCGTAATTGCAATCCTTTGGTAACACGCAAATTCAGCTGCATGGAGTGCCTGGAGCGCACGATGTTCGTATGACGAATCACCTCAACGTGGCGAGTCCTGACACAACACGACGATGAACCATCCTTCGGCATCCGCCGCCGCGCGTCACTAGTTTTGCTCCGCGACGTGGCAACGCTTATCTGCTGCACAGAATGGGTACTACTGGATCGGTAGGTAGAATCAGAGGAGTGGCTTTCTCGTAGTAGGTTCCCCACATGAAGTGTAGCTCGCAAAACCCCTCAGTGAAGAGCGATCCGCACAGCTCGACCTGGGATTCAAGCGTTCCGACAACCGATTGTAGGAATCATGCGGATCATCCAGCCGATGTGGACGGTGTGGATAGATCCACCGCGGCAATTACCGACCACTATCCGCAACCGCGTGTGAACACGCGGATTGGTTTGCATCGGCCGCCTTCCTCCGTCTGCAAGATAGCCACTAACTGGTCACTGCTGTCCACCGCCGCGATGTGCAGACCGGGCGCCAATTTCGGACCGTCAATGCGCTGCCCATGACCGACCGCCGTTACTTGCTGTGCTGTCAAACCGACACGCGGCAAATGCTCCACGGCGCGAATCGCCGGTTGCAGTTCCGTCGGAAGTGTTTCCACCGTCAGCATGTTCAGGTCGCAAGCCGCATCAATTTGAAACGGTCCGATCGCCGTGCGACACAACTCGGACATCACGGCACCGATCCCCAGCGTTGTCCCGAGGTCACGGCCCAACGACCGCAGATAGGTCCCCGTCCCACATGTCACATCCAGGACCAATTGCGGGTAACAATAGGTGACGATTTCGATCCGGTGGATCGTCACGAGTTTCGGCTCAAGTTGCACGTGCATTCCCCGCCGCGCTAGCGTATACGCGCGCTCCCCCTTGACCTTGACCGCCGAAAACGCCGGCGGACGTTGCGCAATCTCGCCCACGAAACGGTCAAGCGACTGGCGAATCTCAACACCACTCGGTACACGATCCGAATCGGATGCGATCACGTCTCCCTCGATGTCGTCCGTCGAGCTGGTCCGCCCCAGGAGGTAGGTGGCGACGTATCGCTTTGGGACTTGGTGCAGGAAAGGCACAAGACGTGTTGTCCCGCCCAAGCACATTACCAAGACGCCCTCGGCAATCGGGTCGAGTGTCCCCGCATGCCCAATCTTCGTGCCACGGACGAGTCGGGCGACGCGATCGACGGCCGTCCGCGACGTAATGCCCGAAGGTTTGTTGATGTTCAACAGACCAAACATCGCGGTGTTGCTCCTGCCCCCACCCAGCTCGTCTGGGTGGAGCATGTGATTCTGCACTACAGCGCGCCCGCGACCCGCGTACGCTCCTGCCCCCACCCAGCTCGTCTGGGTGGCGCACATGATTCTGCACTACAGCGCGCCCGCGACCCGCGTACGCTCCTGCCCCCACCCAGCTCGTCTGGGTGGAGCAAGTGATTCTGCACTACGGCGGCTTCCCCAACTCCCGTACGCTCCTGCCCCCACCCAGCTCGTCTGGGTGGAGCATGTGATTCTGCACTACAGCG
>CAZSOG010000173.1:0-7870 GCA_964607555.1 uncultured Pirellulaceae bacterium
AAGTCAACCAACAGCCGGCGCCGGACTGTCACTTGTTCTGCCCGGTCGGTTTCCTGGACGATTCCTACTTCTTCCGCACATACTGGATGTATGGCCGACGCATGACCGGTGGATATGGTGGCTGGATGCAGGCGGAGCGTCTGGTCCCGTCAGGCCGCATCATGTGTTTCGACGCCACGCACGTGTATGGTTTCGGGCGCAAACCCGAGTTCATGGTGAATTCATCCGTGCTGGAGTATCAGCTATTCTCGGCCGACAAAGCGGTGGCACGCGCGGCGATTGACCGGGTCGAGCATGCGGCGGCCAAGATCAACGCACGCTCGCCACGCAAGAACGGAAACTCGTCCGACTGGTTGCTGCGGCATTTCTTCCCGCGTGAGGACCTGAGCGCCGCCAAATATTATTGGACGGTGGATCAGCCGGCGATCATGACGCGGGCCATGGCGCTTGGCAAGGACACGATCTTCATCGCCGGCCCACCGTATGAGATTGACGAACGGGAAGTGTATCGGCGTCCAAACACGCCTGATACGCTGGCCCGCATCCGACGTCAGCAGGAGGCCATCGCCGGCAAACAGGGTGGCGAACTCTGGGCGTTGGCCAAGCGGGACGGCGCGCTAACCGCGCGGTTCAAGCTGGATACGGTGCCCGTCTTCGACGGCATGGCGGCGGCCGGTAACAGGCTATACCTCAGCACGATCGATGGCCGAGTGATCTGCCTGGCGGGCAGCACAAGTCCATTGCCGCCAGTGACCAACCGGCCCACGAACGTGGCGTGGAATCAGCCGGAAGATCCGAACTACTTGATTCCTCCGCCCGAACCGAAAGAGGCGGATTTCGATCGCGTCAATGCATGTTCCGTCGTCGCCTCGAAACTCGGGTATCGAATCGCCGCCAAGAATAAGACGCGGCCGGGAATCGCGTTGCACAAATTGGCACACCCGGTTACCACCAAAGTCACATTGAAAGCGCGTCTGAAGGGACTCAAGGACACGGGCGGACTACTGCGCAACGGCTACCTGGTTTTTGGGAACGGCCCGAAGGACGACCAGTTGATCAAGTGTGGCGTTCGGTTACAGGCGCGGAACGTGCTGATCGTGCAGGGGCCGATGGGGGCCGGCACGCGGAACAGCAAAACGATCGATGTGGCGCCAGACGGTGCGGTCCAGCTGACCGTCACGGTCGATCTCGCCGCGCGGCGGATTGCGTTTACCGCGGGTACCGTGCGCGTCGAGGCGCCGTTGAAACAACCACTCACGGCGGTCTCTTTTGTCGGCTATGCGGTCGATAACGCGAAGATTGATTTTACGCCGATCGAGATTACCACAAAATGATCCGCGTGCACTGAACGGGACACCGGAGGGTCGGAAATGGTTGGGGTTGATTCGCGTAGTCCATCCGGAGACGAAGCCGATGCACGTCGGATTCAACGGTTTCTGGAGGCCGCCGCGCCCCTCATCCTCGAATCCAGATCCCTGGATGGCGCGCGTTTCGATTCGGTGGTCGAGTTAGCGGAACGGATGGGTGTTGGATCGGCCGAACTGCGGCGTGAATTGCGCTGGCTCGCGCGGCGTGGCGTTATTCTGTCGGCTCCCTGGGAGAAACTGGAACCGGCCAAATCGCGTGGCCGGGAATCGGCACCCCAACAACTCCACGCGGACGTGCCACCGGCCGAGCGACGGACGGCGCCGCCGCCGGTCCGGTCGCCATCCGCGCCGCGGACCGAGCCGGGCCCGGTTCGCGATGTGGGACCTATTGGACAATCAGGTGTCGGCGTGCCGCCCGTGCGCGCCGACGATCCGGCGAAGAGCGCGTCACCGCGGACAACCGAGGAACCCGAACGAGAATCCGGCGCGCCTGCCGACCGATTCTCCGCCTGGCTCGACAAACAACTGGCGGTGTATCCATCAGCGTTGCTGGCGGAGGACGATGAGCGAAGCTTGATTGGCGTCGGCGTGCATCGTCATCATTTGGCCGAGGTTCTGGCTCGACACATCGTGCGTGATGTGGCGGCACGGTTCAAAATGCGCCTGGAGCGCGATCTTGCCGGCGCCTCGGAGCACTCGACCGTGGCAGCGACCGGCTCCGCGGCGGATGATGATGAAACGCTCCGCAAGTTCTTCGACCAGGTCGCGCCTATTCTCGCGCTCCATCGCGGGATCAACACGCAAAGTCGCATCTTGCTCAGCGCCGTGGGACAACAGATGGGCCTCACGGAAGATCAATTCGATCGTGCCATCGCCCAGCTGCAGCAATCCCCCAGCCAGTCGGACGGTGAGGATCCGCGCCAAGCGGAGCGACTGGATGCCTATCGCCGCTATCTGCGCCGGGCCATCGCCCAACTGTCGGATAGCATTATCACCTTCCGAACCCAACAGCGGCTCGAAGAGGCCGGCGAGTATTTTCACGGCGTGGAGCCGGCGCTGATCGTACCAACGATCAAGGAAGTGGCGTCGGAAGTCGGTGCACGGTTCCTGTCGCGCCAGCAGGCGACGGAACATGTCGCGACCCTGATCAACGATGTCTGGGCGCGCGGGCTCACGGTGACGGGCGAGACGCGGGTTCGCATTTATGCCGAAGGCACTCGCTGGGGCCTGGAGCCGATGGATATCGAGGCGGTTCTACGCGCGCAGACCCAGGCGCGCCGCGCACAATCGGCGCTCGAACGCCGGCGTGTGCGGCGCCTCGTGCTCTTGACCGCTACCGTGCTCGTGTGCGTCGCGGCCTTCTTTGCCTGGCTGCTGTGGCCTGCCGGTGCCAATCCCTTTCTGGTCAAGACGGACCAGACCGCGGCCCCGCGCCCCCGGCCTAAAGTAGAACGGCCAACCGACTGGCGCAGCGCCGATCTGCGTATCGCGATCGCCAATTTTCGCTCGACCTTGCCCGACAAGAAACCTCTGCTGACCGGTATCGACGCCAAACTCCCATCGGCACGCGCCACGACCTATCAGAACCTCGTGCGGACCGCGATCGAAGAACCGGACGATCCGGCCGTTCGGGATGTGATTGGCCCCCTGCTGGTGAACTTCTATGCATGTGACCCATCCGAAGCGGCGTGCGAGACACTGGCGAACTCACTGCTTGAGCCGGTACTCGCGGCGCGGAACCGAGTTCCGTCCACGCCGGCCGCCGTCGAGACGCTGTTCTGGGCGTGCCGCACGGCGCTGCGAACATGGCGGAATTCCGCACTGTCCGAACAGCGGGCCGAACAGTTCGGCCAAATGCTGCAGACGGCGATCGGCATGAAGCTGGACCGCCAACAAGACGCACACGCCATGCAACAGGCGTGTCTCGCGGTGGTCACCAAGCGACTCTACGACCTTATGATCCGCTTGGCAACCGATCAGCCGGAACTCGTCGAACGCCTGTATGGCGTCATCGCCGACCAGGCGACACGCTGTCTGGATGACACCACCCGTGACCAACTCGATATCACTCTGCTTGGTGCGATCCTACCGGCGGTTGGCGACCGTTGGTCCACGTTTCACGACACGATTCGCCATTTGACGCGTTCGCGCGACCCCCGCATCGTCTTGAAAATGGCCAAGATCCACCGCCAGATTACCGACCCGCTGCTGCGCACGTATCTGGCGGGTCTCTTTTCAGAGCGGCTTGGCGTTGATTTGCAAACGCTGCCGTCCGACGCGTTTGAAGATCGAGTGCGATCGCTGCTCGGGATCGCCGACACCGAAAAATGGGCACGACAGTGGTCGACGCTGGTCGAACGGGCCCGCGCGAAACTGGACGACGCGCCGATCGCCGGAACGCACGCGGAAGTGCTCTTGGACGACGCCGTCGAACTGGCCTACCTCGCGACCCTCGCTTGTGCGTTGGATCAAGAGGAATTAGGCAAAGCGATTTACACGGCGCTCGAGTCCGCGGGCCCCCCGAAACTCGATATGAGTGCCGGGCCGTGGGCCGGATCTGTTCCAGGTTCATCGCCTGCGGCACCGTCACTATCGACCGCGAAGTTCGTCGAGAAGTATGTCACCGATTTGCGCGGCGCGCGGCTTGCGTTGCAACGGATTCGGTTGCTGCGGATGATCGCGAACTATGTCGACCGCACTCCGGACATCAGCATGCAAGCGGGGCAGGCATTGGCACAGTACCTTGCACACTACAAGACGGACATCAGTGAGCAGCAGGCGGTGCTGAAAGTCGCCGGTCGATTCGGACAATGGAATTCAGTGCGTCTTGGTTTGGCCGATCTGCTGATCGAAGCGCCCGGTCGGAACAAGCAGTTGACCGATTTATTCACCGCCGTGTTAGGGTCTCCCACGTCGCTCGATAGTGCCACGGACCGACTCAAGACGCGCCGCGCGCTGATGCGAACGGTGGCTGATCAGCTGGCGACGGAGCGGCCGGCGCCC
The DNA here is from genome assembly GCA_964607555.1 of uncultured Pirellulaceae bacterium. GTDB lineage: Bacteria > Planctomycetota > Planctomycetia > Pirellulales > Pirellulaceae > JAJSAJ01. Next base: position 4,371 of record CAZSOG010000173.1, read on the forward strand.
CATACCTTGGGCCCCGTGTTCGGCCAGGCGGAAAAGGCGCTCACGGACCTCTACAAAAAGCAGGCGGATTTGCTCGGTGTTTCCGCCGAGTCACTTGCGTCGGCACAACGGCCGTCGGCCGTATTGACGTCGCTCCTCGCGCGGGAACAGGAGCGTCTAGAAGGCGTGTCACTCGAACCGGCCGACCGCGCGTTCCTGCAGCGTCTCGACCAGGAATTAAAAGCCGCGCGTTTCGTCGTCGATGACGACCTGGAATACACGGTCTTGGTGGCTCATTTGTGGGCCCGATCGCTGGCGATGCGCGTGACCGGTGACAACGCCAAACAGAGACCGCATGCGCGCGAATTGATTGCGCGCATGGAACAACTCGATCGCCGTTCCGAGAACATTTTTGAACAGTTCCGGCACATCCATGCCATTTTATTGGAACTGTGGCTGCTGCGCCGGCCGGCCGGCGCGGATGCGGGTGGAGGTTAGCGTGCACCGTCAGCGAGTTTATCCCTATTCGTTCAGTACCTCGCGCACCCCGCCTCGCGCGCGCGCTTTCCGCGTGTGGCTGATTCGATGTTGCCTGCTCGCTGGGCTTCTCATCGGCGCGCGGCCGGCCGGGGCGGTGATCATATTGATGAAATCGCCCGGTCCCCCGATTCGCGGGTTCCTCGTACGTCAGACCGGCCAGACGATTACACTCCGCCAAGTACTGCAAGATGGCGAGACAAAAGAACGAACGATCGCGCGATCGGAGATCGATCAGGTGATTCAGTCCGTGTCGAGCGAACGGCTGGCCACGCTCGATCCGAAGCAACCCGATGCGTATCGAGAATACGCCGAGGAGTTATCCGAAAAACGCAAGGACCCGGACGCGCGGGCGACGGCGATCCGCCTCTACTTGATTGCCGCGCATCTGGCCCCGGACCGTCTTGGGCGCAGCGCGATGCTGGGCTTGATCCCGCTGGCGCGATCGGACCAGGAGCAACGTCGGTTCCGCGCCATGGCATATCTTCTGGACCCGGCGCACGATCGCGCGCTCCTCAACGTGCGCCGCGTCGTGCAACCACCAAGTTCGACACTCGACGCCGGCCGGGGCCAGGCCATGGTCCGTGCCCTGCGGTTGTTGCGCCAGGGGCAACGGCGGCAAGCATTGAGCCAGGCGAAGCGGTCGCATTTGGACGAGAACCTGCCGAAACTGACGACAACCATCTCCTACAAGGAATTCGAGCAGGCCTGTGCCAACGTCTGCCCGCATTGCACGCGTGGCTACGTCACCTGCCCGAAATGTGGCGGCAAGAAGACGGTGCCGGGACCGCGCGCCGCGCCGACGACCTGCCCGACGTGCGCCGGGACCGGGCATGTCGTCTGCCCTTTCTGCCATGGAAGCTACCGCGACAACCCGTTGTCGCACTCTCTGTTGCGGCGCATCTTGCTGGTTGAGTTGGCCTGGCTGGCGCCCGGATCAGGTTCCCCGGATTCGACGGAACGAAATCCAGTCGTTCCAATGGCCGGCTGGGGACACGCGGTGGCGCGCGGTCACACGGCGCCGATCCTGCCGCTGCGGCTTGCCACGCTCACGGAGATCGACCCGGCCGCCTGCCGCTATCGCGATGGGAAATGGGTCCGTTGAGGCCGTCGTGACGGCGCCGCGGACCCGGTTCTATTTCTCTGCCATGTCACAGCTCACCCCGCCGGCGGCTGGTACGTAGGCCGTGTGTGCGTAGTCCATGACCATGCGATACGCGCTGAATCGCCATGCCAATGAACTGATCGACTGCATCATCATCTGGATCCACTTGCCGGGCAGCCCGTCGGCATCGCGATCGTAGTAAATCGGAATCACCAGCTGTTCGAGCGTTTCGTAGAGTGACACGGCGTCACGCTCATCCGTAACCGTATCCTCGATATGACTTGTTCCCTTGCCAATGGCAAAGCCGTTTTTTCCGTCGTACGCCTCAGCCCACCAGCCGTCGAGGATCGACAGATTCAGTCCGCCGTTAAGCACGACTTTCTGGCCGCTCGTCCCCGACGCCTCCAACGGGCGGCGTGGGTTGTTCAGCCAAACATCAACGCCCTGGACCAGGTGCCGGCAAACATTGATGTCGTAGTCTTCGACAAAGACCAGACGGTTGGCAAAACACGAATTGTGCCGCAGATTAGCGATCCGCTGAATAAACTGTTTGCCCGGTTCGTCCGCCGGATGTGCCTTGCCGGCAAAGACGAACTGGACCGGACGATCCCGATCGCTCAATAACTCGCAGAGATGATCTTCGTTGGAGAGAATCAGATCGGCCCGTTTGTAGGTGGCGAATCGTCGCGCGAAACCAATCGTCAGAATATCCTGGTCCAGTACATTGCGCGCGGCTTCCACCGCCGCGTCACTCTCCCCGCGACGCCGGCATTGCCGACTGACACGCCGCCGGACAAAGGCAAGCAATAGACTCTTGAGCGTGTTGTGCGTCTCCCAAAGCTCGCCTGGATCGACGCTGTGAATGTGCTGCCAGGTCTCCGGGTTCCCCCGTTGGTGGATCCAGTTGGCTGGGAAATGGCGATCGTATAACTGACTCATCTGCCATGCCAGCCAACTTGGCACGTGAATGCCGTTGGTGATGTGGCCGATCGGGATCTCTTCCTCCACGCGCCAAGGCCACAAGTGTGCCCACATGCGGCGCGACACGTGTCCGTGCAGTGAACTGACCGCATTGGCACGGCGCGATAACTTGAGCGCCAAGACAGTCATGCAGAATTCCTCGCCTTCGTTCTGAGGCTCCACTCGACCAAGACCCATCAGCTGCTCATACGAAATGCCAAGCTCGTCACGCAGCGGCCCCAGGTGTTCTTCAATCAGGCCGCCATCAAAGCGGTCATGGCCGGCCGGAACCGGCGTGTGGGTCGTGAAGACCGTCTGCTGGGCCGTCTCACGCAACACGTCATCGAAAGAAAAGCCATCCTCATTCATCCGCTGACGCATGACCTCGAGTGGCGCGAAAGCACTGTGCCCTTCGTTCAAGTGATAAACACCCGGCGTAATCCCCAGTGCGTCCAACGCGCGAACACCACCGATACCAAGTACCAGCTCTTGACGAATTCGCGTGCGGCGGTCACCACCGTACAAGCGGCTCGTCAGCTCGCGATCCTGGGGGCTGTTGCCGTCCACGTCACAGTCCAACAAGTAAAGTTGAACTCGACCAACCTGCATCAGCCATACCTTGGCCAACAGCGTGCCGTTGCGCGTGTCGATTGAAATGGTCAGTGGACTGCCGTCCTTCGCCACGGCCGGCTGCATCGGCAAGGCGGCGACGTTCGTATCCATATACTGCTCGACCTGGTAGCCGGAATCGTCCAGTTGCTGCTTGAAATAGCCCTGGTCATAGAACAGGCCAACTGCCACAAGCGGCACGCCCAGCCCACTGGCACTCTTGATATGATCCCCAGACAGGACCCCCAACCCGCCCGAGTAGATGGGAACCGACTCGTGAATCCCAAACTCGGCGGAAAAATAAGCGACC
>CAZSOG010000174.1:0-7855 GCA_964607555.1 uncultured Pirellulaceae bacterium
CACTATCGACCGTGCCGTCGGTCGGGAAGCTCTGGTCGTCATCGGCATCGTAGTAGCGTTCGCTTTTGGTCGCCCGACCCAGGTTATCCAGCACGGTGCGGCTGTAAGTCACCTTGCTGGAATACTCCTCGGGATCGACCACCAGCAGCTGGCGGTCGCGCCAATCGTGCAGAACATGCAGACACCCAACCATTGTGCGCGGGGCTAAGTTAGGGTGTCTGGCATTTTGCGTCGATTGCCGCCCGGCGCGCTGGATGCAAGGACGTGGAAGGTTGACGCTTCTTCTGATGCGCTGGGCCAACCTGCCGCGGCTCGAGCAGCGCCGCGCGACCATGGTTCTGCCCCCCATGATTCTGCCAACATGAAGTTTCGGACGTTGCAAGAAGATCGTTGGCAGAATGATGAAGGCAGAATGATCAGGTGGCCATGGCGTACGCGCGGTACCTGCGGGCGGCGCACAAGGCCTGGCAGCGGGTGCTGGCCCGTCAGTTCGACGTCGCGGCGGCCCTGGCCGCGCTGCTTCATTCATGGAATCAGTGGCAACTCATCCATCTGCACGTGCACACGGTCTGGCCGAGTATCGGCTGGTCGTTGAGTGACCCGGACCGGTTGGTCGAGATCGATCCGGCGCGGGTGGACCAGGAGGACTTGATCAAGACGTTTGGCGAGGCGTTGCTGGACGGGTTGTGCCGCGTGGCCGAGCGGGGGCTGTTGGTGATGACGGGGCAAGCGGCCTTCCTCGAGAGCGGCGCGGCGTTTTGCGATTGGATCCAGGATCTGGAGCGGCGCGAGTGGGTGCTGCGGCCGCAACCGCCCTTGGACGGGGGCCAGGCGGCGTTAGGCTACTTGGCGCGTTACATTCGCGGCGTGGCGATCGGCAACCGTCGGATTTTGGAGTTCGATCCGGATCGGGGCACGGTCCTGTTCGAGTACCGCGACAACGAGTCGGGCCCGCACGGCGAGGACGTGATCCGCAGGACCACGATTCCGGCGGTCGAGTTCATTCGGCGTTACCTGGAGCACGTGATGCCCAAGGGGATGGGCCGGGGGCGTTTCTACGGTTGGTGGTCCGGGAGCAAGAAGGGCAAGGAGTTGCCACGGATTCGCGTGGCGTTGGACGTGCCGCAAGAGGAGCCGGAGGCCGCCGAGCAATACCGAACCGTCGGTCCGGCTGTTGTAGGAGCGTTCGGCCCGGAACGCTTGCACGGGACCAGGGATCGACAGATCAACTTCGTGCTCGATGCGTTCAACGCCTTGGCCCGCGCCGACGCGTTCGATGAAATCAAAGAGATCCGCGACAAGGCGGAGGCGCTCCGCAAGTACGCGCAGGACGCACGCGCGGGGCTCCAGCTGCAGAACAGAGTGGCGGAGCTGAGGCTCCGCGCCGCGCGTCGTGCCGGCCGGCTCTTGCGATCGATGGCGCTGCGCGGCAGCGACCGGAAGTCCGACGGGCAATGTCCGGATCTGAGCCTGACCGAACTGGGGTTGACACATTGACTAGAGCGGCTGGACCAGCATCTCTTTTCTACCGCTGTCGAGGTGGAATATGGCCTTCAGCCCAAGGGATATTGATGCGCATCTATTGCCCGCTGCCAACGGCGATCATGTCCATGGTCAGCGTGCGGCCCGATCGCCCGACGCCATGCACCATGCACTTTGACGCCGCCGGGGGCCGATCCTGGTCGTAGAGCCAGAGACGCGCTCGGTCCATGCCCCGCGCTGACTCGTCGTCGTACACGTAGTATGTCGCCTTGGCCACATGCCGCAGGTCGCTGCCCGCCTATTGGAGGATGGCCTGCAATTGGTCAAACACATCGAGTGCCTGTTCCTGGCCACGGCCCGCCTTTCGCGCGAACAGGCCAGAGACGTAAATCTGGCGTTCGGTGCGGACCAGGGCCACCCGACTGAAGATCTGCATCGGTCTCACCTCGGGCGGATTGTAGTACTGCACGCTCGGCGCCGCTTTGTCGGTCAGGGGCAGCTGGGCGATCAATTCGATCTCGACTGGCGGCGGGGCCAGCCACTCCACGAAGACCACGGGCGGAGTCATTTGGCCGGGGAAGAATTTCTTCAGTGTGTGCCGAACGTCCTCCGCCGACGAGGCCGGCCTCAGGAACACTTTCAGTTGCACCACCTGCGCCGGCGTCAGCTTCAATTCTTCGAGCAATTTCGACAGGCCGGACATCGATGTGTCGACGGCGGAGACTGTGAGTCCGCCCTCGGCCGGCACGCCGGACAGATAGGCCACGCCACCGCGCGGATCGTATGTGACAGAGGCTGTTCGCCATAAATGTCTTTGCCCGCCTGAGCGGCGTGGATGCAGGGCAAATAATGCCAGTGTTCCGGCGTGGCGTAGACGACGACGTCGACTTCTTTGCGGTCCAGAAGCTTGCGATAATCGTCGTACGCCGGGCACTTGTAGTGCTTTGCCCAGGCGGCGGCCCGGCGCGTGTTGAGATCGGCCACGGCGACGACCCGAGCGTAGTCGGGCGGTGCTCCCTGGCCGCCCTTGCCGACGGCAAGTTGGCTGTAGCGCCGCCCGCAACCGATAATCCCGACGCCAATCTGTTCGTTGGGACTCACGTCCTGCTTCTTGATCACGACCGGTCCCTGGTTGGGCCCTTTTGCGAGCTGGGGCAACCTGGCAGAGCAACTCCTGCCGCGGCTACACCCAACGCTTGGCCAAGCATTCGACGTCGCGAGATCTTTCCGTTGGTGGTCATTGAGGTCTCCACACTTGTTTTTCGTCCAGGGAATCGGTGCTGTGAGTTTTCGATGGGTCTTGGTTCGCGTGTTTTTCGCACCTGGTTGCCAGGCTGGAGCCTGGCAACCGGCGCGCGCTTCACGCCATTTTCGCCAACACGGCGCTGTTAGCTTGAGTCTTGCGGATCGCTTCGATGATGTGGTCCGTGTCGCTGGGATCGCCGAGAAGCAAAGTCTGAGACAGCCCGACGGTCGTTTCACAGACCTGCTTGTTGCCTTTAAGTTCGCCGAAGCTGGCACGGTAGGCTCTCAGCCGCTCGGCGGGAAACAAACGCTTGAATCCGCGCGAGTTGATCGCCTCGTCGAACAGGCCGTCATAGTACTGCTCGTGATAGCCACTACTGGATGGAATCCCTTCGGCGCGCAGCGCCCGTTGAAACTTGGCGCGCGACAGGCCGTGGAATCCGTCCACGTTGTAGCGAAACGCATAGAGATGCCAAACGGCCCGGCTGTCTTCCGGCAATCGTACCGGCTCGACACCAGGGATCTGCTTCAGGCCCGCCGTCAGGCGGTCCGCGTTCCGCCGCCGCCGTACGGTGTCGGTCACGAGCTTTTCGATCTGCTGTTTGAGGAGGTTGCCTTGGTAGTGGGTCATCCGGTAGTTGAGGCCGTGGCTGAAGCTGCCACTGCCCTTGAAGGTTCCGTAGGCACGCCCGCAATTATGATAAGAACGGGCGCGGTCCAATAGCTCCTGGCTGGTGCCGGTGACGGCACCTCCTTCGCCCGAGGGCAGATGTTTGGAGTTCTGAAAGCTGAAGCAGCCGAGCTCGGCCAGCGTGCCACACATGCGGCCTTTGTACTCGGCCAGCCACGCCTGACACGCATCCTCGACGACGGCGAGGTTGTGCTTCTTGGCGAGCGCGTTGATCGGGTCCATGTCGCACGGCATGCCGTAGATGTGCACCGGCACGATGGCGCGAGTACGGTCGGTGATCCGACGCTCGATCGAAGCCGGATCCATCGTCAACGTGGCCGGATCCGTGTCGGCGAACACCGGCAGGGCCTTGTGCGCCAGGACTACGTTATAGGTTGCAATGAACGTATAGGGGGAGATGATCACCTCGTCACCGGCATCCAAGCCCATGGTGTGCAGGGCCGTTAGCAGCGCGGTCGTACCGCTGGCCGTGGCCACGCAATCCTTGGCGCCGAGCAGTTTCGCGTAGGCTTTCTCGAATTCTCCCAGCGGCCCGCTGCCGCCGCCGGTTGACCATCGCCCGCTGCGCAACACGTCGACGATTTGCGGTTCCCATGACTCATTCCACTGCGGCCATCTCGGCCAGCCGCCCTTGTGCACGGGGGTGCCACCAAGCAGGGCCGGCTTGCCCGCATCGGCCGCGAATACCATCGGACTTGCGCCAGTGCCTAGCCAAGTCAGTGCCGCGGAACCTGCTACTGTCGTCCGCACAAATTCACGTCGTGTCAGATCGTCTTTCATGGCTTGAGCTCTTTCCGGGATCATGAAGGAGTGGAGGATTGTCTCATGACTCACACCGCGTAGTGACGCGCTACTTTCTGAATGGCTTCCGCCACCTGGAGGATGTACTCCTCAGTCATATATTCCTTAATGTACACGCGGATCCCGTCTACCAGCAATGACTCCGCGTTCGGACATTTGTGTTGGGTGAAGTCCATGTCGGTCAAACCCATCTCCTTGACCGGCCAGCGCCCGGCGAAAAAGCCATGGTTCTGGAAAACAGGTTCGCCATAGAGGGGTACCTTGATGTAACCGCCGGACACCCAGGCGCCTTCGGCCATCAGGGCCCTGGTGAATACCGAGCGGTTGCATTTGAGCGCTTCGGGGACGATGCGGAACATGTAGAACCAACAGACGTGCCGATCCTCCGGATGGACCTCGTGCGGGATGATGCCTGGCAGACCGGAGATATTCTCGGTGAGTATTCGACCTAGGCGGGCGCGTTTGGACGCGAGCCCCTCCCGACGCGTCAATTGGTCGGTCTCCACCGCCGCCTGCAGTTCGCTCATGCGGTAGTTGGTGGCGAACGCGGGGAATATCCGCTTGCCGGACCGGCTGCTGCCCTTGTCTCCAAATGGCTGCAGGAGGGGTCCGAATCGCTCATCGCTGGTGCCAACAATCCCGCCGTCGCCGGTGGTGATGTGCTTGGAATTCTGGAGCGAGAAACACGCGATGTCCCCGATGGTGCCAATCGGCCGGCCACGGTATTTGGCTCCCCACGCCTGGCAGCAGTCTTCGATCAGGACCAACTTGTGGCGGTCCGCCACAGCCCGTAGCGCGTCCATGTCACAGGGGTTGCCGGTCAGATGAACCGCGATGATGGCCTTGGTCTTGGGCGTGATACGCCGTTGGACGTCTGCCACATCCAGATTGTGCGTCCCTTTTCCAAGGTCGGCGAATACGGGCACCGCCTGCTGGTAAATGACACCAATCACCGTCCCGATATCGGTGACCGGCGAGGTGATCACCTCGTCGCCCAGCCCGATGCCGGCCGCCGCCACGGCAGTGTGGATCGCCGCGGTGCCGGACGAGCAGGTCTGTGCGTATTTTACCGGACACACTTCCTTGAACCGCTTCTTGAACAGTTCGGTTTGCGGCCCCTTCCAGTAGAAGAGCGTGTTCTGCTGAATCGTCTCGCCAAGCTGCTTCAGCTCGATTTCGCCCCAGCGAGGTGTCGGGGTACACTTGACTTTGACGGCCTTCGCGCCACCATCCCTTGCCAGCGGGGAGTTTTTTGCCGCCGCGGCAGACCGTTCGTTCCCCGGAATCGCACCAGCCAATACGAGGCCGGAGGCGCCTGCAACGAACCGCCGCCGTGACATCGAGTTGTCCCTATTCATTCCAAACCCTCCAACGAAGTGCGTGAACTGAAACGTGTTGTGTCGATGTGCACAATTCTCTTGTTCGTTTGGTGACACAAGACCGCCGTGCCGCAGCCATCGTCCGCGCGGGAAAACGCACCTCCGTGGGCTTGACGGCGCCGGCGATAGCTCGTTTAATCACGTAGAAGTCTAAGTGGTTTCGGTTGCTTTGTCAAGGCACGCGTTCGGCCTGCTGCGGCGGTATCATTCATGCCCCCTCTGTCGAGGGAGGGGGCGGCAAGTTGAGCGCGATGGCGGCCTTGACCGGATCGAGTCAGCGACCTCACTTCGATGCGGGAAAAACTTTCCAAGGCGTTTCGATGGCCGACAAGGCGAGAAATCCTGTTCGCCTCGCGGACGTGGCCAAGGGCGCTGGCGTGTCGCGCGTCACGGTCTCCCACGTGCTGCACGGTAGCGGGGCGAATGTGCGCGTCAGCGAAGCCACGCGCGAACGCGTGCGACGTATCGCCAGACAACTGGGCTACCGGCCGAACCGCAGCGCCCAGCAGTTGCGCGGCGCCCGTAGCAAGATCCTCGGCGTGATCGTCGACACGTGGAACATGCCGGTGATGTCCAGCCGGCTCGCGGCCCTGGAACAGGAAGCCACGCGGCGGGGATACCGGCTGATCATTGGTCAAGCGCGGAACGATCCCGATCGCGTCCGGGAGTACCTGGAGGATTTTGGTGGCCGCGCCGTTGAGGGAATACTCTGTCTCGTGGACCTGATGCGCGGATACGAGAAGAGGCTCCGTCCTCTTTTCGACCGTGACACCCATCTGGTTTTCCATGGCCGGCCGATCGTCAAAGGGGCTGCCTGCGTTCGCGTGGACACGAGCGACGGCGTTCGGCAGTCCGTGGCCCATGTGCTCGACCGAGGGCGCCAACGCCCCAGTTTGGTGCTATGGAACATGGCGGATGAGCGGTCGCGTTTGCGCCGCGAAGGTTACCTCGCTGAGCTGGCTGCGCGCGCGTTGGCCGCCGACAAAGGACTTATCTGGTCCGCCCGCAGCGCGTCGGGCGTCCCGTCGCTCGAGGTGGTCGACCGGGCGATCGACACGCTCATCGTGCGGCACGCCGCGGACGCGCTCATTGCCGATGACGACGTGTGGGCGGCACGCCTGATCCAGCGTCTCAAGGACCGCGGCTTCCACGTTCCGTCGGACGTGGCCGTGGTTGGCTACGACAATCTCCGCTTGGCGACGGTGATCGATCCACCACTGACCACAGTCGATCAAAACCACGCGGCGTATGCGCACGCAGCCCTTGATCTTGCGATCAGGATACACCGGGGCGACGCGCTTCCGCGGGCAGAGCGGATCGTGACCGTCCAGCCCAAGCTGATCGTGCGCGATTCGACGTGAAGAGCACTTCGGACAAGCAGGATAGCTCGTTCCCCGCGATTCATCGCTGGAAGCCGAAAACGGTCCGCACCGCTTCAGTCCCGCTGGGCTGCGGCTGAACCGCAGTACGGCCGGCGACCAGCGTCTCGGGCGCGGTCGACAACGGTCCGAGAAGCTTGCGGTAAGCGACCGGTCTTCAACTCAAGACGCCGTTGTCTGGTAATTATTCTGTCCCCGTGATACTGCCGACCGCTTAGCCATTGACGGTATCGTGTCAGAGAGCTCGCGGCAAGAATATTGGTAACCGTTCACGGGATTTTGAACGGCCATTGTGTTCGACCCGTGTTGTTCCGTATATTTTGCCTTCACGAGTCAACTTCGTGTATCGAAAGGCCGCCACGGCAAATGGCTGGGCCGGGAAGGTGCGACGTTGACACCCCGATCTCTCGTGCGCGGAAGGCCACGAGAACCGTCGCCTTGCCGAGCGGCATCTTTGTGCGTAGTCGCTGCGGCTAAGGCGTTGCTTTGGTACATCGAAGCAATGGGCATTTCATGCTGAGCGCTGATAATGCACGACGCGACCGGCACCGCACCGAGCAACGCAAGCCGCTTGGGCCGTATTCCTGTCCACAGTCAATCGCATTTCTTATTCATAACGCGGGCTTCGCCCACAACCCGGTCACAAAACATGCACGCCCGGTGCGCGCATGTGGCAGCCCAAGAATCTAAGAATCTAACGAGGCGTTGCCTCCAACCAACTGACGCATGCCGGCGCGGTGGAGACCTTCGGTCGCTCCCCGTGTGGGGTCGGGAGACCCGCGCACAACGCTACGTTTTGTCCCGTCCGTCCGCCTATGGCGGATTTATCCCGGTGGAACGGTGATTCTGCACTACCTGCGTCGCTCACCCGACATCAA
>CAZSOG010000175.1:0-7851 GCA_964607555.1 uncultured Pirellulaceae bacterium
CATTTTCAATACCGAGACCGTTGCATCCGGCAACGTTCCGTACGCCGAAGGCGTTACTGCTTTTTTGGCCCACTAGACTTCTTCACCAACCGCACAAGGCGGTTGGGGTCGACCGGCAATAAAGCAAGACCACGGAACACTGTCCACTGCAGATAGCTAAAGTGTTGCAAAAAACTAATTCCGACCCGAACAACCGGGGCGACGGACACGCATCGGTGCGATCGGCGTGTTGCGTTAGCTCAACGTGACCGGCTTTGCCGGCATGGCAACGTCTCTTAGATTCCCCAGACTACGCATGTTTTCGATGTCTTGTAGCTTGATATCAAGCTAAGCCGGTGGGCATGTCGATTCTGTCCATGGTGGTCGTGTTGCCCGCGGTGAGCGTCTTTCGGGCAATAATTCGCCTTCTTGTATCAGGCCGTCTTCCGTATACTGCTCCGCCCGCATGGCGCACTTGTGGGCGTTTAGTTGATCTGGGTGAGGAACCGATTCATGCAGTTTCATTACCGCTGGTTGTTGCTCGGCGCAATGGTTGCCGGGCTGATTGGGTGCCGCTCGGATCGACCACGTGCGTTGGAACCACCAGGGACGATCGAACAGCAGCGACTCGACTCGACGATTTTCGATCGCTATCCGGACGTGCAGACCGGGCCGCCGGTAGTTGGTGGCAGGCCACGCGAGTTCCAGCAGCCGTTATCCGAATCGGACCGCAGCCGCCTGTTCAAAAGTCGTTGGATCCCCTATTAGACGGTGCGTGGTGGTACGGCGTGAATTACGTCCACGTCCGTCGCTGGCCCGCTCGTCCTGAACTTCAACCACGCGCGGCCGTGCGCGCCCACCGGGCCGAGTCTGGGCTGTTAAGAGATTGGGATTGACGCCAGAGGAACCTGATCCGGTTTCCGGGCCGTTTGCCAACCGTCAGCCGTGGGGACCTTTGATCCTTGGTGCGCATGTACCTGGGGCCGCGTTGCGGATCCACCCAACTGGGCTTGGCGTCGCATACCGGCTAGAATGCCGGTATTATGTTCCGTCTGATCGCCTAGTTCCCTGTCCAGAGTGATTTGCGTGATGCCACCTCAACGTCGTACTTCCCGCGGTAAATCGACCGCTTCTCCCGGGCGCCGCGAACCGGTCATGGAGGGAGAGCGATTACAAAAGGTACTTGCCGCGGCCGGGGTGGCGAGCCGTCGTCAATGCGAGACGTTGATTTTGGAAGGGCGCGTGGAGGTGGATCGCAAGACGGTGACGCGATTAGGCGTGCGGGTCGATCCAAGCTGCCAGGAGATTCGGATTGATGGAACCGTCTTGCGGCGGCCGCGGCGGCGCTACTATCTGGTGAACAAGCCGGTCGGCGTTGTTTCGACCAATCGCGATCCCGAGGGGCGTCCGCGTGTGGTTGATTTAGTCCCGTGCGACGAGCGGCTTTTCACGGTTGGACGTCTGGACCGAACCAGTGAAGGTCTGATTTTGGTCACGAATGACGGCGAGCTGGCCAACCGCTTAACGCATCCGCGATACGAGATCGCGAAGACATATCGGGCACGGGTGGCGGGTCATCCGACGGCTCAGGAGCTGCAGACGCTGCGCGCCGGAATCCACCTGGCCGAGGGAGTTGCGCGGGTCGCGGCGTTACGCGTCAAGGGGCGTCAAACGCGGACGACGGAGCTGGAGATCATTTTGACGGAGGGGCGCAATCGGGAGATTCGCCGCGTGCTGGCGCGGATCGGCCACAAGGTATTGCAGTTGCGACGCACGGCGATGGGCCCGTTACGGCTTGGAAGTCTCGCGTCGGGTGAATGCCGTGAGCTGACGGCCAATGAAGTTCGCAAGTTACGGCAATCGGCGCGTTCCGACAAGCCACGCAGCGGGCCGGGAGCGGGGCAGGGTGGGGGGCGGCGGCATGCCGGGAGTGGACCGCGGGCACGGCATAAGACGCCCGGTCGTGCGGCACGCTCCACGACCTCCACGCCGCGCCGCACGCGGTCCGCGACGGGTGCTAAGTCACGTGGTGGCGCGTCCACGCGTAGCGGAAACGCCGCGTCCTCCAAGCCGAAGCGCACCAGGAAACGTCGGCCATGAATGCCAGCTGTTCCCCGCCCCACTTTGCCGACCACGCGGTTCAACGCCGTGTTCCGATCGAGCTGAACGAGGCTTTGACCGACGCGATCTACCGAGTACGTTTTTCTTGCCCGGATATTGCCCGCCGAGTGGTGCCGGGTCAGTTTGTCATGGTGCGGCCGGCCGGACTCCAGGATCCGTTGATCGGTCGGCCGTTGGCCGTATATGACATACTTATGTCTTACGATGGGCAACCGTCGGGGATCGATCTGGTGTACCGAGTCGGCGGCAAAGGGACGACGCATCTGGCACGCATGGAGCCGCAACAAACGCTCGATATTTGGGGGCCTTTGGGGAATGGTTTTCCCGCGGCATCTGGCCGGCCCCTGATCATGGTGGCCGGTGGTATTGGGCAGACCCCGTTCCTGTTGCTCGGCAAGGAAGCGCTCGGCCAATCGGCCTTTGGGGAACCACGGCGGCCCGTCCAACCGACCGGGCAGGTATTTCTGTGTTACGGTGCGCAGACGGCTTCCGGCCTGGTGGGACTCGCCGACTTTGAAGGGGCCGGGATCGAAACGAAGTTGGCCACTGATGATGGCACGCGTGGCTATCACGGATTGGTCACGGACCTGCTCGAGCAGCTGCTGGACACGCTTGCGGACGCTCCCGAGATTGCGTGCTGTGGACCGGGCCGCATGATGCGCCGGGTGAGCGAACTGGCCGACCAGCGCGGGCTTGCCTGCCGTGTTTCGCTGGAAACACCCATGGCGTGCGGGATTGGAATCTGCTTTTCGTGCGTGGCACGCGTTCGCACGACCTCCCAGGACCAATGGGATTATCAACGCACGTGCGTGCACGGCCCCGTGTTCGAAGCGTCCCAGATCAAGTGGGAGGATTGATCACGGTTCAAACGGTCGCCGGCTCTTGCTTGGACTTTTTGATCAAGTGTTGCAAACGCGACTTGGTCCGGGCCGCCTTGTTCGGGTGGATCAGCATGTGGGCCCCAGCCTGATCAAGCCGCTTGGCCGCCAGACGATAGGCTTGCTCGGCCTGCTCCACATCACCCGCCTTGACAGCTTCGCGGACTTTACGGATCTGCGTACGGAGCGAGGTTCGCACCGATCGGTTACGCAGACGACGATCGATGTTCTGACGGAGCCGTTTCTTGGCGCTCTTCGAGTTCGGCATGGTTTCTCGGATACCTCTATCAGGGGTGTTGTGGACGGGACGTATTTCGCAAACCAGGGCCCGATGCGCGGCGCTGACCGGCCCCGGGGCGGCCCGATTTTCTCGTTGCACTCGCGGTAGAATCCATCTTTATTGCAGATGGACGCCGTTTTGTCTAGTGGCGGTCGGGCAACGAATCGATCCATTGCATGATGATGCGAACGGCTTTCAGGTCGGTTTGACTGGTTGCCAGGGGCGGCATTTGGCGGGGCCCGCGGCGACCAATACGGTGCATGAGCTCACTTCGCATTGGGGCGCCGGGAGTAACGATTTTGGCGCCGCGTGGACCGATGCCGCCTTGCCCGGCGGGCCGGTCGATCAGCCGCATTTGCGCTAGTGGCGTGTCGAAGCGGAGATCGGGGGCCTGCACGATGCCGTCCGGCGCATGGCACATCGCGCAGTTTGCATCCAAGTACGCCCGGGCCATCCGGTCCACCGGCGCGGTTGTCGCCGTCCGCCAATTCGGATACGCATCCAGCTGGTCCGAGGCGGGCGGAACCGGATCGCGAAACAGGTTCAGGTGCCGAAACCGGTCGATTTGATTGACGCTTGGCTCATCCACGCCGGCACGATTCAGTTGACGTGTTCGTGGACCGAGGACGAATCGAGCACTTTGCGTGTGGCAGGCCATGCAATCCGACTGACTTGGGTAATACCAATCTTGTGGATGGACCGAATCACCACTGTCAACTTGATAACGTACGGTTTGGGCGTTCCCCAACAACTCGGCATCGGTCTGCTGTTGGTTCCAAACATACGTATATCCGCGCCATCCGCGGATCGTGTGAACGAGCAAACGGGTTTCAAGTCGTCGCAGTGGCGCGGAAGCACCACGCACGCGGCCGGTGCGGGCCGGGCCCTTGGCAACGACGGGCAGATAGAAGGACTTGACCAGCACGGCTCCGACCGGGAATTCCCACGCGGCGTGCGGATGGAAGATAATACTCTGGGCACGTGGCAATGCGAAAAAACGCCGCTTGATAGCGCCGTCGGACCAGAGCGGCACATTCACATCGTACGGGACCATGCAGTCGGCCGGTTGGTCCGCCCTTGTGTCTTCATAAAGTCCGGTCTCGGACAGCTTGCGTGGAAATTGTTTCGCGATCGCTTCGAGGTCCTCGGTCCGTTGCACGAATTGATGGATATGGCCGTCGAAGGCACATAGGTACAGCTCCCCCGACGCATCATCGCCGAACGCGGCGATATTCAGACCGGTCGTGGCAACTTTGCGGTTCACGGTAACATGGTCGTTGCCATCCACGCGCAGGATCCAGACATTACCGGACACGTAGTCGCCGTAGAAATAGGCACCCTGGTAGCCGGCCAGACGCTGGCCACGGTAGACCAGACCACCGGTTACGGAAATGCCTTCGTGGCGAAAATACTCGGTTAGCGGTTGGCGTAGTCCGCTGGGGGGTACGATGCCGCCAGTCTGAAATGGGTGGAAGCCTTCCCGGAGATTCCAGCCATAGTTCCCACCGCGAACGATGCGATCAACTTCCTCGTAGCGGTTTTGTCCGACATCTCCGGTCCACAATTGGCCGGTCTTGCGATCGAAGCTGAGCCGCCATGCATTGCGAATGCCGTAGGCCCAGATTTCGCCGCGCGCCGCATCGCCACGGTCCGCGAATGGATTGTCCTCGGGAATGGCATAGGCCATGCCGGGATCACGGTGGTTCACATCGATCCGCAGGATGGAGCCCAGCAGCGTCTCGAGATTCTGGCCGTTGCCAAACGGATCATTCGCCGCGCCGCCGTCGCCCAGGCCGATATAGAGAAATCCATCGGGGCCGAACTTGATACTGCCGCCATTGTGGTTGCTGAACGGCTGTTCGAATTTCAGCAAAACGCGCTCCGAAGCGCGATCCGCGCGGTCGGGATCTTCATGGGATACATGGAATTCCGAGATCACCGAGGCGCGTGGGCGGGTCGAGTAGTAGACGTAGAACCGCCCATTAGCGCGATAATTCGGATGAAACGCCAGGCCGAGAAGTCCCTCTTCGTCGCCGTCTCGCAACACGATCTCGTGGATGTCCAGAAACAACTTGGTTGTTGGGGCATCGGCGCGGTTTGGGAAGACGTGGATTCTTCCCTGCTGCTCGGCCACGAACAGGCGGTTCGTGCCGTCACCGGCATAGGTTAGCTCGACGGGCCGCTGAAACGTCAGATTCGGAAACGCGATTACGGTGCGTAACGGCAGAGGGTGCGGCGATCCCAGCAGACGGTGCGCATCGTAGGGAGCGAATTTTGGTGTTTCGCTTGCGCCGGCCAACGTGGTTAGAAGGCCAAGCAGAATCCCCGTCCGGGTGGCCACGAATAATCGCTTTTTGCCGTTTGCTTTGCCGCTCACGCTCTGGTCCTCCAATACAACCGCTTCGCGGTAAAGAGGGGGAATTCGCATCCGACCGTTTTCAATACCGAGGCCGTTGCATCCGGCAACGTTCCTTAGGCCGAAGGCCTCATACTCCAAAGCCCCGAGTCAGTCCGCCGCAGTTCTTACGGAGGCGGGCGCCACCATGGGTTACGGTCACCATAACATGCATTTGCGCCGAAGGCGTTACACAAGACCACCACCAAACGCCAACGGCCGCAGCTCAACCGTTACCAATGCGCAACAAAACCGCAATAATCAAGTACCTCTAATATGCCCGAATTTCGGCGTTTTCAACACGCCACCTGGGGCCCTCTCCGCTGAATGGCGGGGTCGATCTTCACCGACGAAGACACCAATCAACGATACCGGACAAGTGCCGGTTATTCAAATGGACTGGCCGGCCGATCGCCGGTTTTTGGGTAACCGTTCACTGGATTTTGGACTGCCATTGTGTTCGCCCCGTGTTGTTCCGTATATTTTCCATTCACGCGTCAACTTCGTGTATCGACACGCCACCACGGCAAATGGCTGGGCCGGGCCTGGACTGTTAAAACATTGGGTTGCAGACGAAATAGGCATTTGAGAATCACGTGATTTTTGTTCCACTCTTGGCTTCCTGTTTCGACATCGCAAAGGAAAACAAACACAAATAATTCATGGTGCATAACAAATTCTCAATCATTGTAGCCGTTCACCAGCATTTGCTCGATTCGAGAGAGCCTCTTATATTCTTGCCATGGAATATTCTTGCCAAATCTTCCGCGCGGATTCGTGGTCGTGCGGCGGCGCAAGAAGAGGGGGCAAGAACATTAACTGGCAAGAATATGAAAGCCCGCTGGCATTCCCGCCAACGGGCCTTCATTAATGAATAGTTGTTGGTTATTCACCATTAATTACTCAAGCATGGTTTCTTGCTCATCAGCGGAACGATGAAAAAAATCCTGTCTGTTGGTACTCAGCAAGGAAAAGGAACAAAAACCGGATCAAAGTGAATTCGTGTCAACACCAGTCTTTTAACAGCCCAGGCCGGGCCTGTTCCCAAAATGTGGTGGTCTGATCCGGGCTCGACGAAGATGCCGGCGAATGATGGGAATGATGGGACAGCGTCACTTTTCTTCGTTATGGGTTGGTCAATGCTTGGCCTGTCGGTTTCCGGCCCCCACCCAGCTGGTCTGAGTGGAGCCAGTGATTCTGCACTAACCGGCGGCGCCCGCGCCGGCCCCAATCTGGCCTGATGGCAGAATGGACATCAAGCAGCGGGCAGGCCAAACAGGTTGGCTGAGCAGTCTGGTGATCGAAGAGGTTGGGTGTCTGCCTATCTGCTTTTCGCTTTTCTCCGCACTTCTTGCATCCGTGCTAATCTATTCTGGTGTGGTTCGGGTAGCACAAATGGCAAGGCCGGGGCACGGATGAAAAACGTGTTTTCGGGGTGTTGTGATGGTCCAGACGCGCAACAAAACCACTCTCTCACAAGTCCTCAATATTGCCCATGTTCCGAGATTTTCATTAGCCCGGCCCCAATCAGCTCACACGAATCAGGAGAATCGTCGCGCAACGTAACACGTCGATCCGGAGTAAGAGTAAGAGTAAGAGTAAGAGTAAGAGTAAGAGTAAGAACTAACCCGCCGTTCATGGCTAAAGGCCGCGAACGGCTACGTTCTTGGGCAAGCCCTGGTTGCGGGGAACGGTCGTAACCGGTCCAATTGGGGAGCGAGGGAGCGTGTTGCGCGGCAGGTCGGAGGCCATGGCATGGGAACGGCGTGGTGTTGAGGGAGTCGGATGAACAAACGTACGGAATCGCGACAATTGGGCAAGGTCTATTTCGTCGGTGCGGGACCGGGCGATCCGGGCTTGATCACGGTGCGTGGCGTCGAGTGTTTGCGGAGCGCGGATACCGTTCTCTACGATTGGCTTGCCAATCCGCGGCTCCTGGTGCATACGCGCGATCAGGCCGACTGTATCTGCCTGGGGCGTCATGGCCAGACGCGGATCTGGACACTGGATGAGATCACGAGCCAGCTGGTCGAGTTGGCGCGGGCGGGGAAACAGGTCGTCCGGCTCAAGGGCGGCGACCCGGCCGTATTTGCCCGAGGGGCCGAGGAGGTGGCGGCATTACAATGTGTTGGCATTCCGTACGAGATTGTTCCGGGCGTGACGTCGGCGTTGGCGGCGGCCAGTTACGTCGAGGTACC
>CAZSOG010000176.1:0-7833 GCA_964607555.1 uncultured Pirellulaceae bacterium
CGACGCGCCCCCCGGGCCGCGCGAATTGCGTTTGCAGACGCCCGGTGGATTGTCCAATCCAATGGTCTTCTACGTTGGCCAGTTGCCCGAGCTGCGCGAGGCAGAGAAACGCTCGGCCACGTCCGTCCGGGAAGTCATGGATATTCAGTTGCCGTCGATCGTCAACGGTCAGATTATGCCGGGTGATATTGATCGCTATCGATTCCCGGCAAAAAAAGGCCAACGGTTGGTTTTCGCGCTGCAAGCACGCGACCTGGTCCCTTATCTGGCGGACGCGGTCCCCGGTTGGTTTCAGGCAGTTCTGGCACTGTACGACGCGCGGGGAAACGAGTTGAAATTCGTTGACGATTTTCGTTTTCACCCCGATCCCGTGCTTGGTTTTGAAGTGCCACGCGACGGCATGTACACGATTGCCGTGCATGACGCGATCTATCGTGGCCGCGAGGATTTCGTTTATCGCCTGGCAGCCGGCGAACTGCCGTACGTCACGTCCGTGTTTCCCCTTGGTGGCCAAGTCAACGTACCAACCCGTGTCACGATGCAGGGCTGGCATCTCCCGCGCCCGGACCGCGTCGTCGAGTTTTCCATGCCCGGTGTCTATCCGCTGTTTGTCCGCAAACAGCATGAAGTGCTGGCCGAACGAAAACTGGACCTGCTCATCGACGCGAAGCTTTCGACCGATGCCGATTCCGTGTTCCGCACGGAATCGGTTTCCAACCGTATTCCTTTCCAGGCCGATACGTTGGCCGACTGTCCCGAACAGGAGCCCAACGATTCGGTCGAAACAGCGCAACGACTGACTCTACCCATTATTGTCAACGGCCGGATCGACCGGCCGGGAGACTGGGACCGGTTTCAGTTCCAGGGCCGAAAGGGGCAAGTGATTTTTGCCGAGGTCCGGGCGCGACGACTCGAATCGCCACTCGATTCCGTTCTCCGTGTGACGTCCGCCAGCGGTCGGCAGCTGGCTTTCAATGACGATCATGAGGATCCGGCAGCCGGCCTGGTAACGCACCACGCGGATTCTCTTCTCCATGTGACCCTGCCGGCCGACGGACATTACTTGGTTCATTTGGGAGATATCGAAGGGCACGGTGGTCCCGAGTACGCGTACCGTTTGCGCGTCGGTCCGCCGCACCCGGATTTCGAGCTGCGGATCGTACCATCGAGCATCAACATGCACGGTGGTGGGACCGTACCGTTAACGGTCCATGCGCTGCGTCAGGATGACTTCGCCGGAGCCATCGATCTGCAATTGACCAAGGCGCCGGCCGGGTTCAAGCTGAGTGGCGCGCGCTTGCCAACAGGCCAGGATCAGACGCGGCTGACGTTGACCGCGCCAACGACCGCATCGGGTCAACCTATCACATTGGCCTTGCAAGGGACCGCGATCGTCGATGGTCGCAGAATCACTCGGCCTGTCGTGCCGGCCGAAGATATGATGCAAGCGTTTGGCTACCGCCATTTAGTGCCGGTTAACGAACTCAAGGCGGTCGTGGCGGGCCGAGTTTCCACGAACACAACGGTCGCTATCCTCAGTCGTTTGCCGGTCCGGATCCCGCGCGGAGGCAACGCCACGGTGCAACTCGGCCTCCCCGCGCGCTCGGCGTTTCGTAGTGTTCATTTGGAATTGGATGCACCACCCGAAGGAATCACGATTGCCGGCGAGCAAACCAATGCGCGTGGGACGGCGATCCGGTTCGCCGCGGACCAGAAGACGACCGCGCCGGGGCTCAAGGGGAACCTGATTGTCAGCGCGTTCGCCGT
Source organism: uncultured Pirellulaceae bacterium (assembly GCA_964607555.1). GTDB lineage: Bacteria > Planctomycetota > Planctomycetia > Pirellulales > Pirellulaceae > JAJSAJ01. Next base: position 1,768 of record CAZSOG010000176.1, read on the forward strand.
GCGGAAAGAAGCCAGCGCGAAGAAGTCGAAGGCTAACGCTCGCCCGATCCCGCTCGGGGTCCTGCCGGCAATCCCCTTCGAGCTCACCGACGCGAGTGATTAACGACAGACCCGCTCCCGACGACGTCGAATCGAACGCGACCCGTTCGCGCACAACCGATCAGCGAATGCCCGCAAAAGATCCCCAGTGCTCTTATTCTCTTTTTTTCTTATTTCTTATTTCTAATTTCTTATTTTTTATTTCTTATTTTTTTCTTTTCTTTCCCCAATTTCGATCCATCATCGTCCGTCATCAACACGGCATCGAACAGGCGGTAGGCGATGTGGCGCATTTCCTTGGGGAAGTCATGGTCGCAGTCCGGATGCGCGACCCGCAGCCGGTCGGGCGTGCCATACAGTTGATAGATCCGCGCGGCCGCCTTGGCGATCCGATCCACGCTCTGCCAATTGAAATTGGAATCGTGCAGCGGCGCACTGATGAAGCAGTGCCGCGGTGCCAGCGCGCCGATCAGTTCGTGGAAATCGAATGGAATATCCTCCAGCCGGTCTTTGTACTCGAGCAACTTGGGCATATAACGCGTGCTGGTCCAGCCGCGGATGTCACCGTCCTTGTAGTCGAGGTAGGAATCGAGTCCGCAACTCGATACGATGGCCTTGATGCGCGGGTCGAACACGGCCGTATAGACGGCATTGTGCCCGCCGAGCGAATGACCGATGGCACCGACGCCACCCGGTTTGACGTACGGCAGCGCCTCCAACAGATCAATGCCTCGAATGTTGTCCCAAATTGCCTTCATCGTGCCACTTTGGTAGCCAAGTTTCTTCAGATCCGGTTGGTAGTTGGCCAACAGCGGGTACGCCGGGGCCAGCGTGATGTAGCCGCGTTCGGCCAGCTCCTGTGCGTACTGGCGGTTGGGGCGTCCCCCCAGTCCGACGACGACCTTGTGCCCAATCCGATCATCGGTCGGATGGAGGCAAAGGACGGCCGGCAGTTTCTGTTTGCCTGTCAACGCGCATTTTGGGATCAGCAAGTAGGCCGGCACGCGCGAATGGGGCTCGCTTTGGTAGGTGATCAGTCGACGCACGTAGGTGCCGCAATCCGTTTCGTCTTGCAGCTGGACTTCCAGCGGACAGCGTTTCGAGCCTCCGGGCAAGGGCCCCATCACCTGTTGCATCCCGGCCAGGATCTCGGCCCGCCGTTTCTGCCAGTCGGCCACGGACCGCACTGGCCGAGTGTGCCCGCCGGCGTCGCGATAGATCAGGAGATTCGTTCGATCAAGTCGCGCACCAGGCATCGCCGCCGTGGCGCGCGCCGACAGAACCACGCATGCCAAAATAAACGCAAGGAATGAGGCGGACCGTGTGAAACTGCTCGGCATCGTGGCTACTCCAATAATCGTAACCGTTCGCGGCCTTTGGCCATGAACGGCAGGTCAGTTCACTCTTACTCATACTCCTGATCGACATGATGTGCCACGTTGCGCGACGATTCTCCTGATTCATGGGAGCCCAGATATCTCATTTGAGATGGTGATCCTGCTCAACTAGAAGCGGTTGAAAACCTCGTGATGTGGCCGGAGCGTGCCGTTGGCTTCGATAAAGGCCATGTAACCAGCTGCCGTGTGACTCCACGGGCTCCGATGCCCATCGGCTACCAGGGTATCGTGCAACAGATGTGCCGTCCAGCCGATGCTTCGCTTCTTGAGTTGTGTTAGTTCGAACTCAATAACCTCGGCCCGCTTCTGGTCGTCAGCGGCGCCCCAACAGCATTCGGTGGCGAGCAACGGCTTACCAACCTGTGCGGCGTACCGGACGGACTCGTCGAGAAAACGGATGTAATCTTCGCGCTTCTTGCGCCACGTATTCCACGCCCAGTAAGGGTGCCAGGTCAGCACGTCGCTGATTGGTTCCGTGGCCTTCACGATATCGAGGGTTGGCATGTTTCCAATGCAAAGAGGTGCCGTTGCCCCGAGGTCTTTACAGCAGTGATAGACCCACGTCAGCCAGGCGATGAACACGGGATCCTTTGGCGGTTCGTTGCACAAGTCCCACAACAGAACGCGGTGATCCTTGGCATGTTTACCGACAATCGCCTTAAGGAAATCGAGAAACGGCCGGTCGACGTTCGGCCGAAACCGCTGCCACATACCCAATTGCGCACCAGAAACGCCGCCGAAGTCGGGAATGCTGTGCCAGGCATTGAAGAGCGTAACGATTGCGCGCAACTGATAACGCTGGAGGATCGCCAGCATGTTGTCGAAGTGTCGCGCGATCGCGACCGGATCCGCCAGAAACGCGTCCCAGGCGAGCCACAAGCGAAGCGTGTTGATTGCCGGAAAATACTTTTTGCCCAGCGCGATTTCCTTCTCAATGAGAGGGGCGTCGAATCGACGCCAAATATCCAATCCATGTGCGGCATAACTCGGTTGATAGTTGAATCCTCGGACTGACGAGTAGTCCGCGGCGGGGCGATTCGGTCCGCCGGCCTTTTCAAGGTCGGGTGGCTCGGCGGCGACTTCACCTTGGCATAAGATGCCAGCAACACCGGACCCAGCGCCCATCTGCAGTATCTCGCGGCGAGAGTATTTCGGGTCGTCAACATGCATGTGGCTATCTCCCTCACTTCGCTTTGCCGTTATAAACCATTCGCGGCGATGGAAAACATGGTTCGTATGGGATCGCCGGTCGCGCCGGCGAGGTAATAGGGGATGAGAAACACGTTGCGGTGCGTCGGTACGCGCAATCGGTACACCGGAACCTTACCGTACAGCGATCGCAAGTTTTTGCTGCGCCGCAGGACACGCGCATCGACTGGTTCGAGCCACTCGGATGCGTCCACCGTTTCACCTTGAATCGGGAGCACGACTTGGGGTTGGTCGCTCCGCGCCGCAATATCCTGGGCGAGCACGATCGGGCCGCGACTGAACGCGACCCAACGCACTCCACCGCGTCCCGTTTTGACGTGTGCCTGCAGTGGAAATGTGAAACTTACATCGATCTTTTCACTCGAAGCCCACTTCCGTGTCAGCCGATAGTAACCGGCTTCGGTCTTCCGCGGCGTCTGACGCTTTTCATCGACCTTGATTTCGATTGACTCGGCACCGCACGGCAGGCCCCAGTCGACGGTCAGTTCAACGGGGCCGGGAAAATCGAACCGAGCCGTCACCGTGCGCGCGAATGGATAGTTCCCTTCGATGATGAGTTTCCCGGGTCCGCCGGTCAACGGCTTCAGGGGGCAAGACACGGGCAGATAGCTGTTGACGACCAGCGTATCGCCCGCCTTACCGACCAGATGTCGGGCGAACAGTTCCAGCGCCCGCGGGCCGCTCGAGGCGCAGCACGTGATGTCATTCCGGTAGCCTCGATCCGGCTGATTGAGCATCGTGAAATAGGCCCAGTCGTTGCCGTTGGGCGATTGGGCACCGAGCAGGTGGTTCAGCAGTGCGCGTTCAGCTTCCCGGGCGAAGCGTGCCTCGCCGGTGATGCGCCACAGCAGAAGTGATAGCTGGATCCAGGTCGTTGTCGAACAGGTCTCGACGCAATTCGTTGGATGAAAGAAACCGGGCGGGGCAAAACACTCCGGGTTCTTGGTTTCGGCGTTCTTGAAACTCCACGGTCCACCCGTTACGTAAAGGTGATCGGCGCGGATCTTTTCCCAGGCGATCCGTGCCGGCTCGAGATACTCGCGCCGGCCGGTGCAGCGGTAAAGTTCCCCGTAGCCGAGCAGCGTGGCCATCAACTGATACGCTTTGCCGTCGCCCGGAACCGAAACGTCTTCGCCGCCACGCATGGCGGCGCCCAGTCGGAGCTGCGGGTTGTGCTCGATGCATTGGACAATGTGCTGGGCGAATTGCAGAAATCGTGGCGCGCCCGTTCGCTCGTACAGCATCACGATCGATTCGAGCAACACCGCCGACGAGAGCCCGTGGCGCGTGCCCAGTTCGGTGACATCCCGGCGGCCAGGCCCGAACGAGTCGCGCAGCAAGTCGCCCATCCGGACGCACGCATTGACCGCCACCGGGTCATGGCAATGGCGGTCGTAAACGAGCAAGCCGTAGAGCAGGTAGCGGTGCGTCCAGACGTCCCACGACCATTTCGCGTCACGATCATCGGGATTGTAAAAACGTTTTGCCGGCGCGTACGTGCCCAAATATCCGTTGGCTTGCTGTGCATCCACCAACTGTTTCACTGTCTTTCGCAGCAACTCGCCGATCCGTTCATCGTGCGTGGCCGCGTAGGCCAGGGTCGCCGCGTGGAGCCACTTGCCCACGTGCTCGCCTTGCCATGGATGGCTGCCGGGCGGCGACTGAAAACCCTCAAGCAAGAACGGGTCGGTGCCGACACGCTCGAGTCGATGTTGACGCCAGAGCTGCAAGCGGTCGCCGAGCAGGCCGCCAATCGAGTCCGGCGTCAGCGGCACCGCCTTGTCAGTGATGCGCACCGGATCGGCGGCGTCAGCCGCCCGTGCTTGCGGACCAAGTTGTTGAGCCGCCGTTACGACGACGAATCCAATCAACAATGGTAATGTCAGATGCTGAAACATCGCGATCTGGTTCCTTGGGAGGCTCATGGATGCTGTAACAAAACGGTCGACCGTTCACGGTTGTCCTTAATCTTGATCTTAATCTTAATCATAATCATACTCTTAATCTTAATCCTGCGGGTCCGTGGTAGTCGACACGGGCACGATGGGAGTATGGGGCGCGAGTGATGCAGCAGGTGGGTCGTTTGCTTTCTCACGCTCCATGGCGCCTCATCCTGGGAGCGAGACGACTCTGGCGCATCGGCCAACGTATTGGGATTAGAGACCTTATGGGCGGAATCTTGATGATCTTGGGTCAAGTTCTTGGGTCGGACTACGCATCGAGGTCGTGGACGGGGAGAAGCTAGGGATTTGAGTTGCTCCGTGGGGCGAGTGATTCCGCACTATGTCGCCGACAACGCAACCCCTTTCCCGCCCCCACCGAGCTCGACTCGGTGGAGCGCATGATTCCGCACTACACGCGCCAGGCTATCACCGGCCCACCTGGTAGCAGACGACGGCATCCTTGCCGCGCAGATACATACGCCCGTTGGCAATGGTCGGTTGCTGAGGACGCCCCATTTCGACGGGCACTTTCACTCGCCCCAGTTCATGGTACCCGGCTCGACTGGCTTCGGCCATCACCAACTCATTGTTCTTGTCCAGAGCGAACAGCAGGCCGTCGGCAACGATCAGATTCTGCTCACTGGTCCATTGTCGTCCCGTCTGTTTCCACAGCAGTTTACCATCCGCGAAATTCGTGCAGTGCAAGAACCCCACGCGTTTGTTTCCGCCAAACCCGAAGACCGCGTCATGACAGACAGCAACCGTATTATAAGCATTGTTCTGCAGCCTGGTGCTTCGATAACGCTCATGATACGAGATCTTCCCATCGACACCGTGCATGTCAAGCAGCACCGAGAAGTCCCGATTCTTCCCTTCGCTACCGCAGACGAACAGCTGCGATCCGATGGCAACCGGCGTGCTGATCAGGCCGATAATAATGCCGGCGGGGTACGGATACCGCCACATGATCTTGCCGGTGTTTGCGTGCACGCCCAGCAGCTCGCGCGTACCATAGGTCCCGACAATGACCTGCGGAATTGAGTCGACGGTCTGGTACGTAAGCGACGCGGGCGCGCCAAGTTCGCGTTTCGCATCCGACGCGACGATCGTCGACCACAATAACTTGCCGGTGACCTTGTTCAGGGCCATGAGCACGGCATGTTGTGGGTTGTCGGCGGAGACGTAAAGCGTGTCGCCTTCGATCAAGGGTGTTGACGCTTCGGTTGCCCAGATCCCGTTTTCGGCACGCCAGAGTTCAGTGCCGTCGGTCTTGAAGCAGATGACCGGACAGCGCATTTCCCAAACGTCTTTTCCCAGGATGGCGTACGGGATGAAGTAGACCCGGTCCCCGTCGATGATGGGCGACGTCGTCGGGCCCCAGGCGAAGTGGCGATTCGGTTTGGGGAACAGCAGCTTCTTCCAACCAAAATTTTGTCTCTGGCTTTACCATAAATTCGGCGTTACACCTTCAACTTAGG
>CAZSOG010000177.1:0-7827 GCA_964607555.1 uncultured Pirellulaceae bacterium
GTGAACGAGTCTCGTCAGCTAAAACGCGAATGCCAACCGTTCTCCCTCTCTCCCCCGCCCCGCCGCCTTCGGCGGTGGCGGCGGGGCGGGGGAGAGAGGGTTGGCGCGAACCAGCTTTTTAGCCCACGAGACTTCTTCACCAACCGCACAAGGCGGCTGGGGTCGACCGGCAATAGAGCGCGACCGCGGAACACTGTTCACTGCAGATAGCTGAAGTGTTACGAAATGGGAAGACTTTGGTAGTGGGCGGTTGCGCGAGGCGCTCGGCGCCGCGGTGGGGCGCCCTCGCCCCGTCCCAAGATCGTTGAGATCTCGAATGCGATTACGAGGTAAGAGTAAGAACCCTAGGGCCGTGAACGGTTTCGATCCGGCTTACGTCCCTTGGGTCGTTTCCTTCTAGTTATTGCGCGGGTCTTCCGACCCGGCACGGAAAGGTTGAGAGGCATGAATAGCGTATGTTTGCGACGTCGTATTATGTTTGGTCTATTAGTGTTCGCTGCTATGTTGTACGCCGGCTGCGGCAAGCAATCGGCCCAAACGGAAAACTCCCGAGTAGCTGAGGCCGCGAACGCGGGCCACGATCATGACGGCGTGGGGCAAGACGACGCGCATGGGGATTGGTGGTGCGCGGAACACGGCGTGCCCGAGGAGGAATGCAGCCTTTGCAGCGCGAAGGCTGCCGAGAAGTTCAAAGCCAAAGGGGATTGGTGCACGGAGCACAACCGCGCGGAGTCGCAGTGTTTTCTGTGTGATCCCTCACGCGCCGAAAAATTCGCGAAACTGTACGAGGCCAAATATGGCCACGCACCCCCCGAACGCCAGGAGTAGTGGTTCCGGGTTCGAACGGCTTCGTTTTGTCGTGTGCTGGCGTGGTTTGCGCCGCTCCTGGTAGTGAATCGCGCGTTTGTGGTAATGCCCGATTAACTGAATCGATACGCGACGGTAAACTGTGCCTTATGGATCGAAACGGCAAAAAACTCGTTTTTCGCATTCAGGGCATGGATTGTGCCGAGGAAGTCGCGGTTCTTAAGCGTGTGCTTGGGCCACTGGTGGGTGGCGAGGAGGCTCTGGCATTTGATATTCTCAATGGTGCGCTCGCGGTGCGGTCCGCGTCGCGCGACGTCACCGCGGATGCGATCATAGCGGCCGTCGCACGTACCGGGATGCGTGCCGAACCGTGGCACGCACAAACAGCGGAAGATGCACAACGCGCGCGGCGATCGTTGAATGCGCGACACGTCCTGACGGTGGCAAGCGGGTTGCTGACCGCCGCCGGATTTCTCGTCAACGCCTGGTATGCGGGCGGCGTCATGGCAGCGCTCAGCGACGAGGGGCTGGGCGGCAGTGGCACCCTACCCTATCTATCAATCGGACTGTACTCGCTCGCGATAGTCGCCGGCGCGTGGTACATCCTGCCCAAGGCGTGGCATGCGGCGATTTCCGGGCGGCCGGACATGAACCTGTTGATGACCATCGCCGTGGTCGGTGCCGCGGCGATCGGACAGTGGTTCGAAGCGGCGACGGTTGCTTTCTTGTTTGCACTATCGTTGGTGTTGGAAGCGTGGAGCGTCGGCCGGGCACGCCGCGCGATCGCGGCTCTGATGGACCTCGCGCCGCCAATCGCACGGATCCAGGACGCCGACGGGCAACAGCGCGAAATCGCGCCACAGGATGTCGGCGTCGGGACCCTGTTCATCGTCCGGCCCGCCGAGAAGATTCCCCTTGACGGCAGGGTTGTCCGTGGTACAAGTGATGTGAATCAGGCCCCCATCACGGGCGAGAGCATGCCCGTCCCGAAAGGGCCTGGAAGTGAGCTGTTCGCCGGGACGATCAACGGCAACGGCGTTCTGGAGGTCGAGTGTACTCGGCCTGCCGGCGACACGACTCTTGCACATATTATTCGCATGGTGGGCGAAGCCCAGTCGCGGCGCGCGCCGTCGGAGCAATGGGTCGAGCGGTTTGCACGCGTCTACACACCTACCGTGATGATGCTGGCAAGCGCGATCTTTGTCTTTCCTCCCTTGTTCTTCGGCGGTCAGTGGCTTGACTGGCTGTATCGTGCTCTGGTCCTGCTGGTCATCGCCTGCCCGTGCGCCCTGGTTATTTCGACTCCGGTCAGCGTTGTTGCGGCCCTGGCCTCGGCGGCGCGGAACGGTGTGCTGATCAAAGGGGGCGTGTTTGTTGAAGCGCCGGCCCACCTGCGGGCTATCGCGATCGATAAGACCGGCACGTTGACCGTGGGACGGCCCGAACTGATCGATGTCGTACCGATGAATGGCCACGACGACACCGAATTGCTCGAACGCGCCGCCGCCTTGGAAGCACATAGCAACCATCCGCTGGCGCGCGCCATCGTCGCCGCGGCCCACGCGCGAGGGGTCGTGGTTCCCGAAGCCGATCAATTCGAAATCATCCAAGGAAAGGGAGCGACCGGGCAGATCGATGGCCGTACGTTTTGGCTTGGTTCGCACCGGTTCTTGCACCAACGCCATCAGGAAACACCCGCCGTGCATCAGCAACTCGAGGCAATCCAACGGGCTGGCCGGACGGTTGTCGTCGTCGGCAACGAAAGCCATGTTTGCGGGTTCCTCACGCTCGCCGACACGTTACGCCCCATGGCGAGTGAGGCACTTTCCCGACTGCGGCATCTGGGCGTGAAACAGCTTGTCATGCTCACCGGCGATAACCAGGGTACCGCCAATGCAATTGGAAGCCAGGCGGGAATCGATCAAGTTCACGCCGAGTTAATGCCGGCGGATAAGGTCACGGTCGTCGAGACGCTGGTCAACCGATACCAGCACGTGGCGATGGTCGGTGACGGCGTGAATGACGCCCCGGCAATGGCGCGGGCCTCTCTGGGGATCGCGATGGCCGCTGCCGGAAGTGATGCCGCGATCGAAACCGCCGATATCGCGTTGATGTCCGACGACCTGTCGAAACTCCCGTGGCTGGTCCAACATTCGCGGCGTACGCTCGCGATCATCCGCCAAAATATCACGTTCGCACTTGCCGTGAAGGTGATCTTCGTGGTCCTGACACTCATTGGTCATGCGTCACTTTGGGCGGCAATCATGGCCGATACGGGCGCGTCACTGCTGGTTATCTTCAACGGCCTGCGATTGCTCCACACGCCCGGCACACGAACGTGACGGGCGGCGTGTCGCGATTTCCTCTCGTTGAACGAGCCCACGTCGCGAAAAAGTCAAAGAGCCATCATATTCCTGCCCTCCCATATTCTTGCCCCCTTTTCGCACGCCACCGCGCGATCGTGGATGTAAAGAAAAGGTAACCGTTCACGGTTCGCAAGATACTTAACCGCAGATGAACGCGGATAAACGCTGATATACGCGGGAAAGAGCGTTTTTCAGACTTCGAATCTCACGTGACAACGATTGCTTCGGCGACTTCGCGAAAAACACCGTTAGTGGTGTTATCCGCGTTCGTTTGCGTTTATCTGCGGTTTTTGGTCAAAGACATTTGGGGGTTTGTCGCTAAGAGTGCTGAAAAACGCGTCAATGAACTTCCTGTCACCGCCGGGTTTATCCCGGTGGAACAGTGATTCTGCACTACCGCGCCGACAACACCACCATATGCGGTGGACGTCTACGTTCGTCGAAGAAACAGATAAACGCTTGGCACAGTCAGGTTTGTGATCGATTCACAGTGAGACCGCAATGTCGGACCGTGGTGTGCCCACATGCCGCGGCACCGACCGATATCATGATATTTCCTTTTTCGGGTGATTCGATTAGAACTGTGTTCACCTAATCTCCGATAATACGAGATAGCCGGACCAGAAATGCAGCGGTTGCGGTGGTCGGTCCCTGAAATGTCTTCCGATGGTTCATTTGATGCACGTCACGAAAAGAACATTTGCCGTCCGGCTGCTGATTTGGCTTACAGCCATGACGCTTCCGCTCCAAGGGGTTCCGGCGAGTGTGTCGTGTGGGTGTGCCAGGATGGCGAACGCGGTCGGGCCGAGCGAGCCGGCGCATGGGTGCTGCTGCGGTCAGGCGAAAGCCCAACCGATGAGCTCGTGTTGTGCCAACCATGTGCGGCGGGTTGAAAGGCATTCTTGTTGTGGTCGGCAGGCAGACAGATGCACGTGCTGCCCGAATTGCCGGTGTAAGAAGGTCAAGCATCCGGCGCCTGCCAAACCGCCCGTCGAACGGCGCGCAGCGGAGAAATCCAATCCAGTTTGGACGCTGCCTGTCTTCAGGACAGTCGCGAGCCCATCACGGGCCTCTTATTCATTTCCTGCTATCGCGCCAGCTCCCCACGCCGTGCGGGCACTCGATCGCTGTGCGTCTCTCTGCCGGTTCACGCTCTGAGAACCCTCGGACGCGAGCTGCCCGTGCGCGCCAAACGCGACGACGGGCTGGTTTTCCGCGACTTAGAACGTGTCCCAAAACCCGGTTTCAGGCACGTACAATGGACGTTCACGTCCGTCGAAGAAGCAGCTAAACGCTCCGGCAAAGCAGTTTTGTGACACGCTCTTAGTATTCCCATTCCACGGCTTCGCGTTGCGCTGTGCGCGCGGTGCGGATTGAACGAACGCGGGAATGCTCATGTACGCCAATTAGCAGGATGAACGAAAGTACTCTATGAATACGTCGAATCAGAAAGCGGTTCAGAGCAGCGAAGCATCCATACCACTGGTATGTGACGGCGCGCAGGCAGAGTCTGGCGAGGAACGGGCGCGGCAAACGCGTACGGAGCGCGGAGATGCGCGACGATGGTGGATCAAGCTGGTTCTGCAACCCCTGTTGTTTGTTTTGTGTGGCGCGGTGTTGATCATCTCGCTTGGCGTTGCCCAGAAGCTCGGTTTTCTCTCCGGGCAAGGCACGAGCAGTGACCAGAGGCACGCCACCGCAGCCGTTGCGGGCAACTCCGTGCAATACATGTGCCCGATGATGTGCACGCCGCCCCAATCCGAGCCTGGTCGTTGTCCGGTTTGCGGCATGGAGCTGGTGCCCACGACGTCGGGGGGCGGCACGCATGACTCGCATTCGATTGAGATTGATCCGGCGGCGCGGCGCGTGGCGAATATTCACACGGTAGCAGTCCGGACCGTGCCGGCGACGCGAACGGTCCGGGCGATCGGCGAATTGAACTACGACGAAGGGAGTTTGCGGACGATCGCCGCGTATGTCGGTGGTCGCATCGAACGTCTCTACGCCGATTACACCGGCGTCGTCGTGCAGAGCGGCGATCACCTGGCACTCGTCTATTCGCCCCGATTGTACTCGGGACAAATCGAACTGTTGCTTGCGAAAAACGCCCTGCAAAAATCACTGGACGGTCGCACGACGCGTGTGCTCCAGTCCAACCGTGACCTGTATGATAGCGCGAATCAACGGCTGATCGAATTGGGAATGACCGAGGCACAGATCGACGCATTGGAGAAGGCCGGGCAGGCCAATAGCCGAATGCAGCTCTGCTCGCCAATTAGCGGCACGGTGATCGAGAAACTCGCGGTCGAGGGCCAATATGTCAAAGAGGGGCAACCCATCTACAAGCTTGCCGATCTCTCCACCGTCTGGTTGATGCTCGAACTGTTTCCCGAGGATGCGGCCGCCGTGCACTTTGGGCAGAAGGTGACGGCACAAGTCCAGTCGCTGCCGGGCGAGTCGTTTGTCGGTCGCGTTGCGTTCATCGATCCGAACGTCGACCCGACCACGCGTACGGTCGGTGTTCGAGTTGTCATTCCAAACCGCGATGGACGGCTGCGGACCGGCGACTATGCCAAGGCGACCGTCCGTGTTCCCGTGGCCAAGTCCGCGCATGGCAAGCACGGAATCTACGATCCGGAACTGGCCGACAAATGGATCGGGCCTCGCCATCCGCACGTGGTCCAGGCATCGCCCGGTAAGTGTCCGATTTGTGGCACGGATCTGGTGCCTGCGGCGCGGTTCGGAATCGTATCGCAGCCGACCGGCGAAACCGGTGTGCTGGTCGTGCCGCGCGACGCCGTGCTCATGGCCGGCAGCAACAGCGTTCTTTACGTGGAAACCAAACCAGGGCACTTCGAAATCCGTCGCGTTGTCCTTGGCCCGAGCAGCGGCGAGGACATCGTGATACTCAATGGAGTGCAGGAAGGCGAGGAAGTGGCCACGCAGGGCAATTTCCTGATCGACTCACAAATGCAGCTGGCGGGCAACGCATCCTTGATCGATCCAACCAAGATCGATCCCGCGGGCAACTCCCCCGACGTCCCCGACGCCGCGTCGCCCGAAGTCATCGCGGCGTTGGCCAAACTGTCGCCGGAGGATCGGCAGCTGGCCGAACGCCAGCGGATCTGCCCCGTCACCAAAGCACTGCTCGGCTCCATGGGAGTTCCGATCAAAGTCGATGTGAACGGGAGCCCGGTGTTTATCTGCTGTGAGGGGTGCCGTGCCAGTCTCCTGGGCGCGTCGAAGAAGTACCTCGCGATCCTCGCGGCCCAGGCTCATTCCGATACGACCGCCGACACCGGTTTTGAAATCGCGCCGCCGCCGATCGGCGTGCCCGAGATCGTCGAACCCATGGAGGACACGCCTCCCATTATGACGCCACACCTGGTTCCGAACACCGTGTCGGAAGGTGAAGGCGAATCTCAAACGCAAAGCAAACGCGTCGTCAATCGTTCCATGGAGGTCGTGCGATGATCCAGAAAGTACTTGATTTCTGTATTCGCGAGCGGCTCATTATCCTTTTGCTGTGTGCCGTCTTCGTGGTGTACGGGTGGTATTCAACCCAGGAAGTGCCGTTGGACGCGATCCCCAATGTGGGCGAGAACCAGGTGATCGTGCTGACCGAATGGCCGGGCCGGTCCCCAAAGGACATCGAGGATCAGATTACGTACCCGTTGTCCATCGCGTTGCAGGCCGTGCCGGGTTCCGAGAGTGTGCGTGGCAAGAGCATGTTCGGGTTCAGTTTTGTCCAGGTCACATTCGGTGATGATATCGACTTCTACTGGGCACGGTCGCGTGTGGCCGAACAACTGACCACCGTTTCCGGCTCGTTACCGGACGAAGTGACGCCCACCTTGGCCCCCGACGCAACCGCCCTGGGGCAGATCTACTACTACGTGCTCCAGCCGCCGCCGGGAGTCAACCTTGCCGAGCTCCGATCGAAGCAGGACTTTTTCATCAAATACGCGTTGCAGTCCGTGGAAGGTGTCGCCGAAGTCGCATCCATTGGCGGCTACGTGCGTCAATACCAGATCGACGTGGACCCGGACAAGCTGCGTTATCACAATATTCCGCTCAATATGGTGATCCGCGCCGTCCGTGAATCCAACATCGATGTCGGCGCGAAGACGGTCGAATCGGGCGGGATGGAGTTCATTGTACGCGGCCGAGGGTTCATCGGATCGGGCAAGACGGAGCCCGAGACGATCAAACAGATTGAAGAGACGGTCGTCTTGACGCGCGCCGGCGTTCCGGTTCGTGTGCGCGATCTGGCACAGGTACAAACCGGCCCCGCCTTCCGTCGCGGTGCATTGGATCTCAATGGTCACGAAGCGGTTGGTGGTGTCGTCGTGATGCGCTACGGCGAGAACCCGCGCGCCGTCATTCAGCGCGTCAAAGCGAAAATCGCGGCCCTCGAACCGCATCTGGACGGGATCAAGATCCACGGTGTCTACGACCGGACACTGTTGATTGACGAGACGGTTGCGACACTCACCGAAGCACTCGGTCAGGAGACGCTCATCACGATCGCAATCATGGTGCTGTTCCTGTTGCACGTGCGTGCAAGCCTGGTGATCGCCATCACGTTGCCGATGGCGGTTTTGATGGCGTTCATCGCGATGAAGGTGTTCGGCGTGGATGCGAATATCATGTC
>CAZSOG010000178.1:0-7826 GCA_964607555.1 uncultured Pirellulaceae bacterium
TCGTAAGTTATTAGTGCAGAGTACCTTCTGAATTTACGAACAGACACTCGCTAGAGACCTTATGGGCGGAAATCTGATGATCTTGAGTCAAGTTTTTGGGTCGGACTACGCATCGAGTTTGTGGACGGGGAGAAGCCAGGGATTCGGGTTGCTCGGTGGGGCGCGGGGGACGTCTGCCGGGGTGCGTTTGGGGCGGGGTTGCGGTCCGTTCGGAGAACAGACCTACCTGTGCCGCCCACCTGGATATCGGGCGGGGCCGCGAGTTGTTTTTTTGGGCGCTATAGGTGGAGCGGCTCTCCGAGCCGTGACCGCCTCGGGAGCCGCCCGTTGGTTGGAGGCAGCGCCTCGTTAGATTCTCAGGCTGCTACGCGCGCCGTGCGCGCATGTTTTATGGCCACGTGGCATCCGCCAGTGTGACGCGGAGACGCACTCGTCCAACGAGTAACCAGGGTAACCGTTCACGGGGTTTTGGTCTGCCCATTCGCAGCGGCTAACCCGTTGCTTTGTCAGGCCGAAGCAATGGGCATTTCATGCGGTGTGCTGGTAATGCATGGCGTGACCGGTACCCCACCGAACAACGCAAGCCGCTCGGGCCGTATTCCTGTCCACCGTTACTCCCATATCTTATATCTTAATCTTAATCTTAATCTTACTCTTACTCTTAATCCTCTTCCGGCGTTTGCTGGTGAGGCACGCAGCGGACATGAGGTAATTGCAAAGGCGATATCCCGCGCCCCTGAATCAGGCGAATCGTCGCGCAACGTGACACGTCATGTCGATCAGGATCAGGAGTAAGAGTAAGATTAAGATTAAGAGTAAGATTAAGAGTAAGAGTAAGAGTAAGATTAAGAGTGAACGGCTACTAACCAAGGGGGTGCGGGGAAAGCCCGCCGTGGAGGAGCCATTGTGCGGATTGCACATATCATCACGCGCATGATCGTCGGCGGGGCGCAGGAGAACACACTGGTTTGCTGCCAGGACCTTCGGCGTGTTTATGATGATGAGGCGATTTTGGTTACTGGACCGGCGCTTGGCCCGGAGGGTGATTTGCTTGCGCGCGGGGGCGGGCGCGGCGTTCCGGTCGAACTGGTGTCCACACTGCGTCGCGCGATCAACCCCGGGTGGGACCTGCGCGCCTACCATGATTTGAAACACGTTCTCCGGGCGTTTCGGCCCGACGTCGTGCACACGCATAGCGCCAAGGCCGGGTTCCTGGGGCGTCAAGTGGCGTGGTCGTTGCGGGTCCCGGTGATCGTGCACACGGTCCACGGCGCGCCGTTTCATCCGTATCAGCCGGCCGCCGCGCGGGCGTTCTTTCGCTGGTGCGAAAAGCACGCCGCGACCAGGTGTCACCGCTTGGTGAGTGTCGCGGACGCGATGACCGACCAGTTAGTCGCGGCTGGCGTGGCGGAACGCGATCGGTTCGTCACGGTCTACAGCGGCATGGACGTCGAACCGTTTTTGCACGCGGCGGAACATCGCGCGGCGGCGCGGCGCGCGTTGGGCCTGGAAGACCGCCACATTCTGGTGGGCAAGATTGCTCGTCTGTTTCACTTGAAGGGCCACGCGTATGTGATCGCGGCCGCCCGGCAAGTGATCGCGGCGGAGCCGGCCACGCATTTCGTGCTGGTCGGCGACGGCATCCTGCGCACGCCACTCCAGCAGTCCATCGACGCCGCCGGCCTCCACGACCATTTTCACTTTACCGGGCTGGTTGATCCGGCGGAAATCCCGAAGTGGATCGGGGCCATGGATATCCTGGTTCACGCGAGCCTCCGCGAGGGGCTCGCTCGCGCACTCCCCCAGGCACTCATCGCCGGCAAGCCGGTCGTCAGCTATGACGTCGACGGCGCGCGGGAAGTGGTACTTCCCGGCGTGACCGGTTTCCTGACCCCCCCGCGCAGCGTCACGCCGCTGGCCGATGCCTTGCTGACACTCGTCCGCGACCCGGCGCTCAGAATACGCATGGGTCAAACCGGACGGCGGCAATTCACCGACCAGTTCCGCCATGAGACGATGACACGTCGATTACGCGAGTTATATCGACAGTTACAAAAAAGGGCAGGGGAGGGGGGGCGAATTTGAAGACCTCTCGAGATTTCGGCGATCTTCCGCAGTGGGCGTGATTCCCATAGACTGAAACTCCTGAAACGGAACCGGAGGGACGCGGAAATAAGCTACGTTTGATCGGTTGCACCCGAGCTTCTGGACATTTCCCGTCCATGAAGACGCACGCTTGTGATTGGGCTGGCATACTGGAGCCCGGCATGACTGGGTGATCTCGCATAGGATCCCGTGATTAGAAAGGCCCGCCGTGGCGCAAGGCCGAGAGTATCTGGGTTCGTACCGCATGGTACGTATGATTCGCGCCGGGCAAACCTGCCAGGTCTGGGAAGCAGTGCGCGATCAACAACGCGTGGCGTTGAAAATTCTTCAGCCCGAAGTCCGCAACGATCGCCAGGAGATTAACTACCTGAAACACGAGTTCGAGGTCGGCAAGAACTTGCAGCATCCGAACGTCATCGAAGTCTATGACTTCAACATCGACCGCAAGATCGCTTCCCTCGTGATGGAATTCCACTCCGGCAAGAACGTCAAAATGCTGATACGCACCGGGCTCGAGGCGTTCGGTTACCTGATCCCGACAATTATTACGACCGCCGCGAAGGGCCTCCACTATTTCCACGAACAAGGCTGGGTACATCGGGATATCAAGCCGGACAACTTCCTGGTCACGGACGCGGGCGAAGCGACATTGATCGACTTTGCATTGGCCGAACGCATCCGCACCGGTTTCGGCAGACTTTGGGGAGGACGCGTCCGCGTCGCTGGCACGCGCAGTTACATGGCGCCGGAACAGATCCGCGGCAAAGGCCTCGATGCCCGGACCGACGTCTACGCGTTCGGCTGCATGCTGTTCGAATTAGTGACCGGCCGCCTGCCGTTCACCGGGGTCAGCCCCGAGGAACTCCTGCGTAAGCACTTGCATGCCCCTATCCCGTCCGCGATGGCCTACAATCGCAACGTCACTCAGGAGTTTAACGACTTGCTTCTGTCGATGATGGCCAAGGAGCCGGACCAACGCCCGGAGACGATCGAGGAATCACTGCACCGATTCCAGGCGATGCGTGTCTTCCGCATGATGCCCAAAGCTCCGGACGCCCAATAAGGACCGCCAATTCGGTCGCCGGGTTGCCACGGCCGTTGGGAGCCTTCAAACTGATTACGAGAGGCATGGAGCTCGCGCTTCGCGCGGACTCGTACCAAACATGCGGTCAGGGTCCAAGACTACAGGCACGCACCGGCCCGCACGGGCTAACTTCGGCATGAGAGTGGAATCAATGGCGGGTGAACCAAATGCGTCGACATCACCGGCACCAGGCTTGGCGTTTGAACAGCCCATTTTCGACCTGGAAGCGCGGCTGCGCGACGTCGGGCAAAATGCCGATAAAGACCCGGATGCGGCGGACAAGATCCGCCAGCTGCGGCGCGAGCTGGCTGATGTCATGCGTGATATCTACGCGAATCTGACGCCCTGGCAGACCGTGCAAGTCGCGCGGCACAAGAATCGGCCACATTCGTCTGACTATCTCGGACTGGTTTTTGACGAGTTCGTGGAACTGCACGGCGATCGCGATTTCGGCGACGATCGTGCCATTCTGACCGGTTTTGGCAAACTGGACCAACACAAGGTCATGGTCATTGGCCACGAAAAAGGACGTACCTACAAGGAGCGGACGGCCTGCTACTTCGGCTGCGCGCATCCGGAAGGGTATCGCAAGGCGATGAGCAAGATGCGGCTGGCGGCGAAATTCCACCTGCCCGTGATTTGTTTCATTGATACGCCGGGCGCGTATCCGGGGATTGGGGCCGAGGAGCGCGGACAAGCGTGGGCCATCGCCGAGAACATGTACGAAATGTCGCGACTCGGCACGCCGATTATCTGTGTCGTGATCGGGGAAGGGGGCAGTGGGGGCGCCTTGGGGATCGGTGTCGGCGATCGTGTGGCGATCCTCCAACATGCCTATTACTCGGTAATCAGCCCGGAAGGATGCGCCGGCATTCTGTGGAAGAGCCATGAATTCGCGGAGCAGGCGGCCAATGCGCTGCATTTCACGTCAAAAGACCTCGAACAATTCGGGATCGTGGACGCGGTGATCCCCGAACCGCTCGGCGGCGCGCACCGGGATCCGCATCAGATGGCCGCACGCCTCAAGATCTACCTGCTCAAGACGCTCCGCGAGTTGCTTGCCATAGAATTGGGGCAACTGGTCGATCAACGGTTCGTGAAGTTCCGGGGGATGGGCGTTTTCCTGGAAGACACGCCCACGGTTGCCGTGGCGGCCGACCCCGCGCGCGGACAATAAAACCCCGATCGCCCTGCCGAAGGGCCAGTCGTGTGCTATGTTTCAGATAGACCATCACACGCCCACCTAGCGGACAACTCATCGTCTCGTCAACTTTTCGTCGTGTCGCATCAGGTCGAGATCAGGAGCCTTGTCATGCGTAATTTCCATGTCCACGCTTGGCGTGCGCGCCACAGCAAACTTGGCGAGCGACATCGCTCGCGTCGTGGTGCCGTCGTTCTGCTGACGGCGGTCTTGATGATTGTCATCCTCGCGGTGGTGGCGCTCAGTCTGGATACGGGCTACATGTATACCATGCAAACGGAACTCGACCGTTCGGTCGATTCCGCCGCGCTGGCCGGAGCCGCCGCGCTGGTCGACGGGACCGACGTCGCCAATCAGCAGGTAGTTGAGTATCTGGTCCGCAACCCCGTCGGCCAAGACGCCGTTGCCGAAAATGAGCTGGGCGCCGCGATTGCCCAATTCCTGACCGACCACGACAGTGACTACCAAGTGGAGGTCGGCCACTGGAATTCGGTCACCGGCAAGTTGGAGCCAAGCGGCGACCTGCCATCCGCTATTGCCGTCTCGATGAACTATCCCAATCTCCCTTTGTTCTTTGGCCGCGTCTTGGGACAATCGAGCTTTGCCGTCCGGTCGCAGGCAATCGCCATGTACCAGCCACGTGACATCATGTTGGTGCTGGACTTCTCAGCATCGATGAACGACGACAGCGAGTTGAAATCGATCGGCCGGTTCGGATTCGAGGCGATCATGAACAACTTGCAGCAAATCTACGCGGAGTTGGGGTCGCCACAGTACGGCAATATGCAGTTCACGCCGCAATATATCACGGTCGCGGGACAGCCACCGCAAGATGAATCCCAGCCGCAAATCACGGTCGAATATCGCTATCGATCCGTCTTCGTGACATCGACCAAGGACTTATCAAACGTCGTCTTGAAGTATTCAAACGGCGCGACCCAGAAATTCGACGGGCTTTCCGGCCTGACCGGCTTGTTTGCCGGGACGGGATCGTACGCGAATCGGCCGGTTTATCGAGTGTGGGTCAAGTCCGGCGCGAATGAGAGCGGCGAAGGGCCTGGTTACGGCGAACCATTCGATTTCGACTCGAGCACGATCACCGCGACCATCCGCGCCGCCATGGGACTCGACGCCGTGCCTTATCCTTATCCGTCGGGCAGTTGGAACAACTATATCTACTATGCCAAGACCAATGGCAATAACCGCAACGCCGGCTTCAAGTACAAGTTTGGCTACGCCAATTTGATCAACTATTGGCTTGAAAAAAAGCCGTGCCATTATCAAACGCCCGATCTGTGGAAGGTCAGCGCCTATCCCGTCACGGCGGTCAAGGATGCCGTAGGCGTCTTCATGGACTACATCACCACCATTCGCACGAACGACCGGCTCGGCCTCGTCGTGTACGACGCGAGTGACGGCGAGGCGATCCTCGAACACGCGTTGACGACCGACTTGAACGCAGTCGCGGACATCGCGACTCACCGTCAGGCCGGCCATTACCATCGCATGACCAATATCGGGGCGGGAATGCAAGTCGCCCGCCAACATCTGCAAGCACAAGGTCGTAACGGGGCATTCAAGATGATCGTCTTGATGACCGATGGCCAAGCGAACTGGCACAATGGCACGTACGATACGACCGGAGCACGCAATCAGGTCCTGTCCGAGGCGAACACCGCGGCCGGGCTCCACTTTCCAATCGTTACAATCAGCCTAGGCGCCAGTGCCGATCTGGCACTGATGCAAGAAGTGGCCGACATCACCGAATCACGGCACTTCAATATCCCGGGCGGACAAGCGGTGGCCGATTATCGCGACGATCTCTTCGCCGTGTTCCAGGACATCGCCGCCAATCGCCCACTGAAACTCGTCTACTGAAAAAAACGTGGATCCCAGGCGCGCGGGTTGACCGCCGGCTGTGTCGGACGCTGGTGTGAATGGTCGAGTTGTTCCAGCTCCTCACGCCGGCGCCAACCGCGGCGCCATTTTTCAACGCGTCCTTTTCGCCCCATGCGTGGCGTGGCTCGCTGCAACCCACGCAAAGACCTGCCATGTGTCATGTGCACGCGCGCCGTCCTTGTCAAGCAAGCGGATGCCCACGCGACGGAGGCCGACTGCTTTTTCTTTTCATTTCGCATCTTGATCATTGTCGCCAATCGGAAACATACTCCCGAGGGGATTGCGCGACCACACCCTGACCAGGCCGTGCCGCACGATTTTTCGTCGCAACTGGTCCTGAACCGTTTTGTCCACTAGATAAATCCGTAAAAAAGCAGGATTCCACTCAAGCTCGCCGCCGGGATGTGAACTAGGTTTTACTTGGTGACGGACCCCGTTCGTGGTGTTCTCCTCGTTACAGTCGCCCAGCTTCTTTTGTGTCACGCTTGTAGTGGAGTTTCAACATGCGTCTCTTAGATCACTCCGTGTCTCGTCGCACGACACGTCCACGTCGCCGCGGCACCATTATCGTACTGGCTGCTATCTTGATGATTGTTATGATGGCCATATTGGCCCTGACCATCGACACCGGCTATATGTACTCGATGCAAACACAATTGGACCGGGCCGTCGATGCCGCCGCGTTGGCCGGGGCCGCGTCACTCGAGGAAGGACAGGACATTGCGAACGAGAAAGCCGTGGAGTACCTCGTGCGGAATCCCGTTGGCACGGGCCCAGTTACCAACAATGAACTCGGCCAGCAAATGTCCAAGTTCCTCGCCAATCACAAGAACGACTACACGATCAAAACCGGTACCTGGAACGACGTGACCGGCAAGCTGGAACCAAGCGCGCAACTGCCGTCAGCGATTTCGGTTGATATGACCTATCCCAACATGCCGCTGTTCTTCGGGCGCGCCCTGGGAAAGAACACGTTTCAAATCCATTCTCGCGCCACGGCCATGTTTCAACCGCGCGATATCATGGTCGTCCTCGATTTCTCCGGATCCATGAACGACGATTCCGAACTGAAATCAATCAACCGATTCGGGCGTCAGACGATCATGAGCGGTTTGTCGCAAATCTACCGGGAACTCGGCAGCCCGACCTACGGTAAGATGCAGTTCGATCCACAATACATCAGCGTCACCAAAAGCTACGCGACTGTCGAATACCGCTACACTTCCGTCAATATCACGGCGACGAAGAAGGTGTCGACGGTTAAACTGGAGTTCCCCCATGGTCGCAGTCAGACCTTCAACGGCCTGTCAACGCGGGCCGTTACCCTGGCTGGGACGGGCAGATACAAAGGACAACCCATCTACAAAGTTGTGATTGGCCAAGAGACGAAGGGCAAGAGCAACCATTCGAATTACAACAAAAGGGGTTCGAACAAAAGCAAGTCAAACAAGGGACACTCCAAGAAGAAAACGGGCAGTTCCCACAAGAGTAAGAGTCACAAGAGTAAGAGTCACAAGAGTAAGAGTAAGAGTAAGA
>CAZSOG010000179.1:0-7775 GCA_964607555.1 uncultured Pirellulaceae bacterium
GCTCCACCCAGACCAGCTGGGTGGGGGCCGGATACCGACAAGCCAAGTATTGACAAACCAATGGCGAAAAAAGTGACGCTGTCCAACTATTCGCCGGCATCTCGGTCGAGCCCGAATCAGACCACCACATTTTGGGATCAGGCCCATCCGCGATTGGGTAGTCCCTCGATGGCAATTAATCGCTGCTCCCAATTGGCCGACAAATAGGGAATGCGGAACTCGGAACTCGGAATTCGGATTGCAGCGGCTGCCGCCGACCGTGCATTGCGTTGCCATCTTTCCTCACGGGGTTCCGCATTCCACGTTCCGGATTCCCCATTCCGCATTCGAGATACTGGCGTGCTGAACGGTTCAGCCGCAAACATCTGAAGAAAACAACTGCGAAGGACGCTGAGGTCGTCGAGAGAGTCTTCAATATCGAGGGCCTTGCCGCCGGCAACGTGCCATACGCCGCAGGCATTACACAAGATGCCACTAGCAACCGCCGCCGGCCGCTACTGAACCGTTACAGGTGCGCAACAGAACTGCCATAACTCAGGATCTCCAGTTTGCCCATCTTACGGATTTTTCAACAGCCCAGTCCCGGCCTGGGCTGTTGAAAACTCGTTATTGTAGCGCAATACGTTTCTTCCGGTTTTCCGGTCGTTTGTCAGCAACCGACCATCACACAGAGATCTTCCGAAAGCCTTGGCCGAAGGCCATATTCATCGTAGCCAAAGGGAGCGTCAGCGACCGACGGCCCAGTTTTCATAACCCTAGCCCAGCCGTCGGTCCAAACTGCCATGCGGCACGACGCCGTCGGCGCAAAGACGGCATTGGGAGGTGAGCACATGTGTCATCAAGCTCAAGGCCGATTTCCTGTCGCGGCTGGTCGACGGTTTGTCCCTAGATCGACTGAATTCTCCATCTTTCTAGGATAATAAAATGGGCTGTTTTTCGGTTAATTAGCGCAACATGTTTATTTGCAATAACTTAGAGCGTTCATATCAATCTTGACTGCTTTTCTCAGACCTGTATAATCTGGGCGGTTGGCAAATTCGGTAATCCTGGAAGAACCGGATAAACTTGCCAATTGCACACGGTACAGGAAGTTGTGCTATTTGCGGATATCACGGGTTTTGTTCAACGAGGGAGCTAAGGGCTAGCAGCGACGTGGCGTTTCACGGATGTGGGAGGTGGCCGGCCGAGGCACATGATCGGGCGGCGCGGCTCTCCAGCACGCTAGTCCAACCATCGACTAGGAGGGATGGTTACTCGCCATGTCTACCACTACTACCAAGACGGTTTTTACCACGGGTGAAGCAGCCAAGATCTGTAAGGTGAGCCAGCAGACGATTATTCGTTGCTTTGACAACGGGAGTTTGAAGGGGTTTCGGGTGCCGGGGAGCCGGTTTCGGCGCATTCCGCGGGAGCAGTTATACTCTTTCATGCGCGAAAATGGCATTCCGACCGACGCGTTGGAGAGCGGCAACCGCAAGGTCTTGATTGTCGATGATGACGAGGAGCTGGTGGAGCTGCTGGTCGACGTGTTTCAGCGCGACGGGCGATTCGACATTCGGACGGCGAACAACGGCTTTGACGCGGGCATGCAGGTCAGGGAATTTCGGCCGGACCTGGTGGTCTTGGACGTGATGTTACCGGACATCAATGGCAGAGAGGTTTGCCAGCGAGTGCGGAGCGACACCACGTTGGAGGCGGTGAAGATCATTTGCATTTCCGGCATGGTGGAGCAGTCGAAGGTGGCTGATCTCCGCGCGGCGGGCGCCGATGATTTCATGCACAAGCCGTTTGCTGTCGACCAGCTGCTGGACCGCGCCTGCGACTTGCTCGAGATTGAGCGTGTCGTGACGGGATAATCGCTCGGTCGGGGCGTGTTCATGGGATCAAGGGAAGCCGGTGGGCCGCCAACACACAGCATTGATGCCACGCTTTCCACGGCTTACGGCCGATGCGGGAGCGTGGCGCTTACCGCTCGCGGATCATGTTTCGCGCGAGTTGGCGCGCATTCTGGTCGTCGATAACCCGCCTGATGCGGTGGTGTCGGTCGCCGAGCTGATGTCGGTCGCTCCGGCGTTCACTCTCTGGACGGCGTGTATCGCGGGGCAACACCAGGTTGCGCCGCCACGCTGCGTCAGCGAACTGGCGTATTGGTTCATTCAGCATGGGTTAACCTGTCTGCATTGGTCGGCGGCGGACCAGGCTGTGGACGAGTCGTCACCGGGCCGCGGAAAACCACGCAGTATTCGGGCGCGCTGGCGTGATCTGGCCAGTCATGGCGTGGCCGTGGCGGCAATCGCCTCCGATCTGGCGGACGATGATGTCCAGGCCGCCGAGTCATTCCTTTTCGGCCTGTTGCACAATGCGCTGGACTGGTTGCGCACCTGTGGCCCACGTGTCGTGCTGGCCGACGCGCCGCGCAGCTGTCTTCCCGATTGGTTGATCGATCTTCTGCGCCAGCGTGCCAAACCACCCCGTCAGGATGCCGTTCAGTACGTGGTACAAGCGGTCGCTGCGTGGCGGCAAGCCGATCAAGAAAGTGCACGGGTCGGCGACGTGGACCTGGAGGACGTGGTCCGTGTCCGGCGTTGGTGGCAGGCACCGCCCGCGCCGTCGGTCAAGCCGACCGACCAGCTGTTGTCCAGCCTGGTCGGGAAAGTGTGCCGGCTCGACCAGCTCGAGAAGCGTTTTCAACAGACGTTGGAGCAGGAAAAACTGGCGTCGCTCGGCGAGCTCGCCTATGGTGCGAGCCATGAGATCAACAATCCGTTGGCGAACATTTCGACACGTGCCCAGACGTTGTTGCGTGATGAAGCGGATCTCGAGCGACGCCGCACGTTGGCGGTGATCAATACGCAGGCGTTTCGCGCCAACGAGATGATAGCCGACATGATGTTGTTCGCCCGGCCGCCGCAGCTGAAGAAAGAACCGGTTGACCTGGTCGCGATCGTACGGCAAGTCATTGACGAGCTTGCTCCAGAGGCGAAGCAGCAGGGGACACGTCTTGCGTTGGCGGGTGAGACCGGCACATTGGTGGCCGCTGCCGATTCGATTCAGCTGGGGCTCGCGGTGCGCGCGGTCTGTCTGAACGCGTTGCAGGCCCTGCAAGGTGGCGGGTCGGTGGAGGTGCAGTTGGATGCCAACATGCGTTTGGTCGGGCATCCGGGGGCATGGACTCGAATCCAGGTGCGCGACACGGGCCCGGGCATCTCCGCCGAGACACGTACCCATCTTTTCGACCCGTTTTACTCGGGCCGCGAGGCGGGCCGCGGGCTGGGCCTGGGGTTGTCCAAGTGCTGGCGAATCGTGACCGATCACGGCGGGCACATCGATGTCGAGAGCACGCTCGGCCAAGGAACGGCAATCTCCCTGTTCCTGCCGACCTAGAAAGTGACGCGATCGATTGCGATAACCCTCACTTCGTGGAGTGGCGGCCAGTGGATCTTTACGACGAGTTTCGAGCCTTGATTGAGGGACTGAATCGGAGTCACGTGGACTACGCTGTCTGCGGTGGCATAGCACTTGCTGTCCATGGTCACGCTCGGTTTACGTTCGACATCGATTTATTGATTCGCCCGGAGGACTTACAGCCGACGATCGATGTTGCCCGGGGGTGCGGATTCTTGGACGAGTCTGGTAAAATCCCCCTAGGAACCAGCGTTGCGTATCGTATTGTAAAAGTGGCTGGCGCCGATCACCTGGTGCTGGACCTGATCCTGGTCGATCCGTCGCTTCAGATCGTCTGGGAGACCCGCACCGACTACCAGTGGCAGAACCTAGTACTTCGTGTCGTGTCAGCTGCGGGATTGGCTACCATGAAACGGCAATCGGGACGCGCGCAGGATTCTCTGGATCTCAAGATGCTCGACGCGGACTCCCCGGGGGACGATCATAGATGTCCCGAATGAACGCCATTGACATGTCGTCACGTGCCATCGATCGCCGGCTTCGCGAACTCGCCGGCCTGCATCGATTGGGAGTATCTCTCCAACGAGCCCGCTATGTGGGGCGGGCGAAACCGAGTCTGCCGGAGAGTGACGCAAGTCCTCAGGCATGCCCACCCGACTCATCATCCGCCAATCATGAGTCACGCTCGGTTGACAAGCGCCACGAATCATAGCCCGGGTTAGGGGGGAGGGGCCACGTCCGACCGGGGAACCATGGAGAGCGAAGTGAAAATGGCATAGTTGCAACTGCAGCCATAGGCGAAATTCGGCAAGTTCAATACACCACCCGCGGGAATCATGTTGTTCGTGCAGCCGGGCCGGATTCCCAGGATCCGGTGCAAGGACTTGCTCTGCCGATTCCAAAAGGCGACGTTCGCGCTGCGCACAAAAATCAGGTTCTGGCTGGCGATGATTCGGCTGCAACCACGCCGAACGGCATCGACCTGTCCGCCATTCCAAAGACGCTCTTCGGGCAGCGGTTGACCGGTTCGTGGGTCATAGACCGCACCGTATTGCCCGATGAGTCGATTGGGAAAGAGCATGGGTTGGCCCTGGTTCCATTGCTTCCAATCGGTCTGGTTATAGGAGCTTCCGGCAAGCGGTTTGCTCGAACAGAGCAGCTTGCCGTCGGCTCCCGTATAAGAGTTGAACGAGTCGTAGACCGCAACCAGCGTGTCACTCGGCTCGGAATAGGCAAGCCGCAGCGGGTGTCGCGTCTGCCCGTGGACGTTCCCCAAACCCGTCCGCCATAGCTGCTGGCCGTCCTCGATACGCAACGCGATCAACGTGGCGTGCGCGTCGACGTCGATTCCGCGGCGGACGCCCGCGTAGTTGGGAAGCACCGCATCCGCGCAGAATACTCGGTCGTTGCCAGCAACGAAATTCGCGACTTCGCCATGGCTACGATACTGCCAACGCAGCGTGCCCGTGTGCCGGTTCATGCATACCAGGCGTTTTGCGGTTGCGGCGAGCAGCCACTGTTTCCAGACACGAATGTCGCGCCAATCCCCGGCGTTTTCTGGCGGCGTGAACTGCCCGACGGTCGCCCCGGTGGCCGCGTCCAGACGCAGGCAGACGTGATCGGCGACGACATAGATGCTGTCCTCGGTCGCGACGTAATTGTAGTCACGCGTTTTTAGCGACGCGTCCATGGGCGGGACCTCGGTGCCACGCAATTCCCCATCGGTGCGGCGCGATGGATGACGCGGCAATTCCTTTTCCCACAGGTATCGACCGGTGTAAATGTCGACGGCGTGAAGTTTTGGATAAACCTGGATAAAGATCCGGCCGCCGGCGACCAGGGGCGGCGCCGGAATGGCGTGCGTGAAGTCCCAGTCGGGGAACATCAGGTCTCCGCATTCGCCACCGAACCACAGCACGGTCAGCGGTCCTTGGACATGCAGATCATTGCTCACCAGGGTGCCGCCGCTGTCGGCATTGACATGCGACCAATCGGCTGCTCCCGGCAATCCACCGCCACGCCGCAATAGTACATAGGGTGGCGAATGAACCACGGACGCAGTTAACCGGTTACCGATCTCCATGGCATTGTGAACCGTCTCTTCCGTGTTCTCCGCAACCTTCCAGCAGGCCACGCCTCGGTAGGGATGCAGTAGCCGGAAGACTCGCTTCACCGTGGCGGTGTCCGGCCCAGCCTTATCATGTGGCGCGGACGCCGACACGACAAGGTCGGCGAGATAGGGCGGCAGTTGATCCAGCGTGCCCTTTCTGACCGCGACGGCAGGCCAGTGTAGACCGCGGGCGTCGAGCTGTTTCCGCAACGCGCCGACGTGTGCGGCATTTTCATCAACCACGATCACACGCAGCTCGGACTGTCGCGCCAATTCTTCTACGAGTCGCGCGTCTCCCGCGCCGCGTACGACGCAGTATCCCGCGTGTCTCTTCGTGACACGCAGGATTTCGGACACGACTCGTGTGGCGGCGTCCTTCGGCGGTTGGCGCGGCGTCGCGGCACCGACCATGCCAGGAGTAATCTTCGCAGGGCCGAACGCGTAGATCCTTCCTTCCTGAGTGACCACGAACAGTTTGTCGTCAGCGGCGAGCATTCGGGTCACTGTACCGTCGACATCAGCCTGCCAGGAAACCCGCGGCACGTCGGTTCCGTCGCCCGTTTCAATAGCGGCCACGAAGCCGACACCGGCGCCGTACAGTCGGGTACCCGCCTTCATGTGGACCTTGATGTCAGCGGCCAACGACCAGGCAGGTTGCCATTGTTGCGGATCGGCGATATTCCAAGCCTCGATTCTCTCGTATCCCAATCCGATCGGTCGATAGCCCTTCAACCGGTTCTTCGGTAGTGAGGCATAGACCCTGGTTGACGTAAGGACGAGCTCCCGGTAGACGCCCAACTCCTTGAATTTTGACGCCGGGCCGCTCTGCATGCGCCGGCCGGTTTTTACATCGTATCGATCGCCGCCGACGAACAGATCGTCGCCCAGGCCGGCCGTGAACCAGACACCTTTTTCGAGGTTCTCCCGTCCACCCCAAAAGCTCGTGTAGGGCGCCCGCTTGCCCGTTTTCCGATTGAACAGGCCCGCCATGGCTCGGCCACTGGGGACTACCAAGTGATCCCCGACGACCGTTAGATAACCTTGCGGCGACAGGCCACCCGTCCAATTTCCACCGTGGTCCTTCAATCCCTTGGGGATTCGTCCGGAATCCGTGTTGTGCCACAAGGGATTACCCGTGGCCGCATCCAACGCAACGATCGAGATCCCTTCGTCCGGCCAAATCCCCGCCGCAAAGTAAACCACGCCATCTGCCACGACGGGCCCGCCACGAATCGGCCAAAGCGAGGCGAGCTGGTCATTGCCGAGCACCCACCGATCGGCCGATTCTGTCACAGCGCCGCGCCGACTCCATATCCGCCGGCCATCCTTTGCGGAAAGGCAGTAGAGATAACCATCGTCGGACCCAACGAAGATCCGGTCCTGCCAGACCACCGGCGCCAGGCGGATCGACCCGTTCGTAAAGTACGTCCATTTCTTACGCCCCGTCGCCGTGTCCAAGGCCATGAGGCCGCCGGTGATCATCGATGGTACATAGATTGTCCCACCCGCGACCACCGGCTCATATGACTGACTGAAATTCATTCGTGGGTATTTCGGCCACACCGGTTGCGGTTTCGGCAGCTGACAAGTCCATTGCGGGTAGAGCGCATTGGCCAACTGCTGTGGCGAAGCGGCCGTTCGCCCGCAGTCAAATCGCCATTGCGGCCAGTCTGACGCACGCACGCCGTCCCCACCAAGCAGCCCAATGAGAAGAATCCAGCTAGCCGCCCCGTAAAACGGGTGTGTAATCCACTTCATGATGCTCCCTCGTCCAAAGTTCATTGGTTGGCAGCCGCCATATCAACCATGGCCGATTGTAACTGGCCAAACGATTCACGGTCAACTACTTCGGTATGCCGGGCCGGGTCAACCACTATCTTATGCCGCCGCTACTTGGAAATGTCCTGTACGAGTTCGACCATCGGGAGCACGGACTGCGTCAACTCGCTATCCAGTCGGACGACCCTAACCGCCCTAAGAATACCATTGCGACGCGCTGCTCGGGCGAACCGGGCGCCGGTCTGCTCAGCCCGGTCGTGCTGAAGATCGCAACGATAAACGACCACCCGGACGTGGATCGGAGGGGCGAGTGTGAGGCGAAACGCATTAGAGACCTTGTTGGCCGGAATTTGATGATCTTGAGTCGAGTTTTTGGGGCAAGGTTCAGCCGCTACGGGTGTTGATGTCGGGTGAGCGACGCCTGTCGTGCAGAATCATGCGCTCCACCCAGACGAGCTGGGTGGGGGCGGGAGAGACGCGG